>DASUON010000375.1:0-3287 GCA_036276615.1 Burkholderiaceae bacterium | reverse complement strand
CCTTGCAGGCTGTGCACGGCTTTTTCGAAATGCGGGGCCAGCTCGGCCACGCGCTGCGGGGCGTTCTCGCGGGCCAGCAGGTCCATGGCGGCCACACCGGCGGCGCAGGCCACGGGGTGGGCGCTGTAGGTGTAGCCGTGGGCGAACTCCAGCATGTAGTCGGGGCCGCCGGTGGCCATGAAGGTGTCGTAAATCTCCTGGGTGGCCACCACGCCGCCCAGCGGCTGCGCGCCGTTGGTGACCTGCTTGGCAAAGTTCAGGATGTCGGGCGTCACGCCAAAGGCCTCGGCCCCGGTCCAGGCGCCCATGCGGCCAAAGCCGGTGATGACCTCGTCAAAAATCAGCAGGATGTTGTGGGCCGTGCAGATGTCGCGCAGGCGCTTCAGGTAGCCCTGCGGCGGGATGACCACCCCAGCCGAGCCGGACATGGGCTCCACGATCACGGCGGCGATGTTGCTGGCGTCGTGCAGGGCAATCAGGTCCAGCAGTTCGTCGGCCAGGGCTGCACCGCGGTAGCCGCTGGCTTGCGCCTCGGCGGGCGGCATGCCCTTGAAGAAGCTGCCCATGGGCGGCTGGGTGTGGGGCAGGTGGTCGGCGTCGATGCCCTGGCCGTAGACCTTGCGGTTGCCCACGATGCCGCCCACCGAAATGCCGCCAAAGTTCACGCCGTGGTAACCCTTGAGGCGCCCGATCAGCCGCGTCTTGCTCGCCTGGCCCTTGGCACGCCAGTAGGCCCGGGCCAGCTTGAGCGAGGTGTCGGCCGATTCAGAACCGGAGCCGGTGAAGAACACGCGGTTGAGCCCGGCGGGCATGCGCTCCACGATTTTGTTGGCCAGCTCGAACGACAGCGGGTGCCCGAACTGGAAGGCGGGCGAGTAGTCCAGCGTGGCCACCTGCTGCGCCACGGCGCGGCTGATGTCCTCGCGGCCATGGCCCAGGCCGCAGGTCCACAGGCCGGAGAGGCCGTCAAACACCTGTTTGCCGTCGGCGTCCGTCAGGTAGGCCCCCTTGGCGCCCACGATCATGCGGGGGTTGGCCTTGAAGTTGCGGTTGCCGGTGAAGGGCATCCAGTGCGCGGCCAGCCATTCGGCGTCGGTGCGGGGCTTGCCGTCGGGCGTCAGGGTGGCCAGGTGCTGGCGGTCGGTCATGTCCATGGAGGGGCTCCAAAAGCGGTGGGGGCGGAACAGGGAAAAGCCCGGGGCCCAGGCGTTACGCGCAGGGCGGGCATGCGTTGCATTGTGGGAAGGGCACTTGCATGCGGTAAAGTGAAATGAATACAGATTCACTTGCATGGATCTGCAAGTTTCAATGCCTGCCATGCCCCAGCCCGCCCCACCCCCACCTGCCGCAGCCCCCCCCTCGCCCCGCCGCGCCGTGCTGGGCCAGATCAGCGATGCCGATTTGCGCCTGCTGCGCGTGTTCCAGGCCGTGGCCGACTGTGGCGGCATGACCGCCGCCGAGCTGGAGCTGAACATCAGCACCTCCACCATCAGCCGCCACGTCAAAGACCTGGAAACCCGCCTGGGCCTCACGCTGTGCCGCCGGGGCCGGGGGGGCTTTGCCCTCACGCCCGAGGGCGAGCGCATCCACGCCGAAACCCGCCAACTGCTGGCGGCCACGCAGAGTTTTCGGGCCAGCGTGGACGAGCTGCACCAGCGCCTGGGCGGGGCCATCCATGTGGCGGTGTTCGACAAGACGGCCAGCAACCCGCAGGCCCACATTGCGCAGGCGGTGGCGCTGTTTCGCCGCCAGGCGCCGGAGGTGGTGCTCAACCTGCACGTGGCACCCATCCAGGCCATTGAGCGCGGGGTGATGGAGGGGCAGTTCCACCTGGGCATCATCCCCGAGCACCGCCGCAGCGACCGCCTGATGTACGACGACCTGTTTGGCGAAACCATGCTGCTGTACGCCGGGGCGAGCCACGCGCTGTTTGCGGTGGACGATGCGGCGCTGGGCTGGGCCGAGGTGCGCCAGCACGCCTTTGCCGGGCTGGGCTACCACTCCCCCAACATGGAGGTGAGCCACCGCGAACGCCTGCAACGCACCGCCACGGCCTACGACCAGGAATCGGTGGCCACCTTCGTGCTGTCGGGCGACTTTCTGGGCTTTCTGCCCGACCACTACGCACAGGGATTTGTGGCCGCGGGCCAGATGCGGGCGGTGCGCCCCGACGAGTTTCGCTACCCCTGCCGCTTTTCGGCCATTGCCCGCCGCTCGCCCGAGCCGGACCGCACCACGCGCCTCTTTCAGCAGTGCCTGGTTCAGGCCCACCGCGTCGGGTAAACTCCCGGGTTCGCGTGTGCAACACACCACGCGGCTGTAGCTCAGTGGATAGAGTATTGGCCTCCGAAGCCAAGGGTCGTGGGTTCGATCCCCGCCAGCCGCACCAAAATCAATGACTGACGTGGGTTTCACATGGCCCACTGTTTTCAAAAGTCATGCCCTTTGGGGCTCCTTTCTCCAGATGCATGGGCCAGGCGCCCATCAAGCCAACGTCATGGCCGCCGTGCAGGCGTGTCCATGGCCCATGTCCATCCCATGGGTCGCATCAGGCCTGAGCAAGGACCGATCACGTCCGCTTGAACCCTCCTTTCAGTCGGGTGCGCTTGCTGAAATTGCCCCTTTCAGTCAGACCCAAAACCGCCAACAGCACACTGTTTGGAATGGGGTGATGTTTTGTTCAAACATGCTGTTTTGCCCCCTTGAAAAGGGGCGTTCACATCCGCCCCCATTCCTAGAATTTCCCCACTCGCCTGCAAGACCGCAACGAGTCCCAACGACCAACCTCTACGTGGAGACCCCCATGAACAAGAGCCTCATCGCTCTGGCCGTACTGGCCACCTCGTCGGCCGCCATGGCCCAATCCTCTGTCACCCTGTACGGTCGTGTTGACCTTTCTGTCGGCGGCCTCAAGGAATTGGGCAAAGGCAGCCAGTCCCAGATGTTCCAAGGCGGTGCCGGTGGCCTGACCACCTCCCGTTGGGGTGTGCGTGGCGCTGAAGACCTGGGCGGCGGTCTCAAGGCGGTGTTCAAACTGGAACAGCGCTTGAACGCCACCACGGGTGAAATCCAGGCTCCTGCATTCAAGGCCGAATCGTCCGTGGGCCTGTCCGGCGACTTCGGCAAGGTGGTGGCCGGTCGCATGACCACTGTGTACGACGACATTCGCAGCCTGGGCAACAGCAACAACCTGTGGGACTCGGCCTTCACCCCCGCTGCCAACGGCGTGTTCGGGTCCGGCGGAGACTACAGCAGCCGCTTCAACAGCCAGATCCGCTACGACACCC
>DASUON010000374.1:0-3472 GCA_036276615.1 Burkholderiaceae bacterium | reverse complement strand
CAGCGCCACGCGCTGCTGCTGCCCGCCCGACAGGGTGGCCGGCTTGCTGTGGGCCAGGCCAGCCAGGCCGAAGGCATCAAGCAACTCGTCGACCCGCTGGGCGTAGGCCGGGCCCAGTCGCTGCCACCAGGTGGTCAGGCCGAAGGCCACGTTGTCGCGCACGCTCAAATGCGGGAACAGCGCGTACTGCTGGAACAGGTAACCCGCGCCGCGCTGCTGCGCGGGCAGGTCGACGCCACGGGCCGCGTCGAACCAGGTGTGCCCGCCCACGCGCACATGGCCCGCCTGGGGCCGCAGCAGGCCGGCCATGGCCTGCAACGACAAGGACTTGCCCGCCCCCGATGGGCCGAACAAGGCGGTGACCGGCGCGTCGGTGGCCCAGCGCACGTCCAGCTCGAAACGGCGCTGGCGGTCGGCCACATTCAGTTGGATGTGAACGTCGATCATGGCCGGCCGAACCCGTAACGCGCCAGGGTGCCCTGCCCCACCGGGCCCAGCAGAAAAGCCATGAAGGCCTGGGCCAGCGCGGGTTGGGGGCCGTTGCTGACCCGGGCCATGGGGTAGCGCACGGGGGTGTGGCCGCTGAGCGTGAGCACCACGCGCACTTGGTCGGGCATGAGCAGGGCGTCGGTGCGGTAGACGAAGCCGGCGTCCACCTCTCCACGGGCCACGTAGTCCAGCACCTGCCGCACGTTGAGCGCGGGAATGAAGCGCGGCTCCAGCGCCGCCCACAGGCCGGCCTGCTCCAGGCTTTGCCGGGCGTAGCGGCCTGCGGGCACGGTGGCCACCTTGCCCAGGGCGATGCGCTGCACCTCGGGCCGGGCCAGGTCGGCCAGGGCCTGGATCGGCAAGCGGCTGCCGGACGGCACCACCAGCACCACGCTGTTGCTGGCGAAGTCCTGGCGGGTGGCGGGGTCCAGCAGGTGTTGGGCCATGCCGCTGTCCATGGTGTCGGGGTCGGCGCTGATGAACAGGTCCACCGGGGCGCCCTGTTCAAGCTGACGCAGCAGCACGCCCGAAGCCGCGAAGTTGAAGCGCAGTGTGGCCTGCGGGTGGTGCGCGGCGAACTGTTTTCCCAGGTCGCGCAGGGCATCGGTCAAGCTGGCGGCGGCGGCCACCGTCAAGGTGGTGGGGGCCTGCGCCAGCACCCCCGCCGCACAAAGTGCCAGGCCCAAGGCCAGCAAACCGCGTTGGACCAGTGATTTCATTTCGCACCTCCAGCGTTGAAAAAGCGGTTGGACAGCAACAGCAAGGCCATGGACAGGCCGGAGGTGAGCAGCCCCAGCACCCAGGCCAACTGGTCTTGCCCGGCCTGCACGGCGTCGTATATGGCCATGGACAGGGTTTGCGTTTGCCCGGGAATGGAACCGGCCACCATGAGCGAAGCGCCAAATTCGCCCATGGCCCGGGCAAAGGCCAGCAAGGTGCCGGCCAAAATGCCGGGCCAGGCCAGCGGCAGCGTGACGCGCAAAAACACCGACCCCGGGGGCTGGCGCAGGGTGCGGGCGGCGGCTTCCAAGGTGCGGTCCACCCCGGCGAAAGCGGCACTGGCCGACTTGACCACCAGCGGCAGCGCCACCACGGCGGACGCCAGCACGGCGCCGTGCCAGTGGAACACCAGGGTGTAGCCCCAGTGGCTGTACAGCCAGGCGCCCAGCACGCCGTGCCGGCCCATGAGCACCAGCAGGCCAAAGCCCAGCACCGTGGGCGGCAGCACCAGGGGCAGCATGCACAGCGCTTCCAGCACGTGGCGCCCAGGCAACCGGGTGCGTGCCACCACCCAGCCCAGGGCGCAGCCCAGCACCAGCGCCACCAGGGTGGCCAGCAGCGCCACGCGCAGCGACAAGCCGATCGGGTGCCAGTCCAAGGTATGCAGGGTCTGGATCATGTTGTGTACCGGGCTACATAACGGGGGGCAAAAAAACGGGGGCTCAGGCCGAGCCCGCCGTTTCAGGACCGAAACACACCGCCGCTTCGTCGCACACGGCGCAACTGGGCGAGCGGCAAATCAGCACCTCGTGCTTGATGCAAAGTTGGCGGTAAATGAACTTTTTCCAGCGCATGCCGGCGGCGTTGAGCACCTTGAGGGTGGGGAAATGCCGCTGCATCAGCTCGCCCAGAGCCGCGCGCGAGGGCAGGCCCAGGTCTTCCCACAGGTGGCGCTCGCCCAGGCACGCCAGGGCGATGCGCTGGGCCAGCGCCTGCGCCAACACCTCGGGCAGGTGCGGTGCGGCGTGTTCCAGCAGCAGGGCCATGACTTCGTCCACCTCGTCTTGCCGCGCGGGCTGGCTCACGGCCCACGGCACGGTCTGCGGACTGGTGGCGGCCGGGTGCAAGGGTGCGGTGGCGGTGCCCATGGCCTGGCCTCAAACAGCGGCGTGCGTGTAGCACTTCTTGGGGCAGATGCGGCTGCAGGCGGTGCAACCGATGCACAGCGCCTGGTGGGCGATGGTCATCACCTTCTTTTCGTATTCCTCGTCGTCATCGTCGTCGATGTCCACGTGGATGCGTTCGCCGTCTTCGTTCAGGCCCACCAGCTCCAGCACGCCGCGCGGGCACACTTTGAAGCAGCGGCCGCAGCCTATGCACTTGTCTTCGTTGATGTGCTGCACGAATTGCGGCGTCCAGTGTTCGCCGCTGGGCAGGGTCACGGTGAAGCTCATGGCGGCACTCCTTTCAGGCAGGGGTGGCGGCGGCCAGGCGGGCACGCGCGTCGGTCAGGGCCTGGTGCGCGTCGAAGGCGGTTTGCGCCACTTCGGGAATGCGCTGCCAGCCGGTGGGCAGGTCTTCGGACAGGTCGTGCAGGTCCATCTTGGCCTGCGTGGCCTTGGCGTTGAGTTTTTTGACCTCGGCTTTGAGGCTGTCGATGTCGCTCATGGCGTGTTCCTTCAGCCGTACTTGGCCACGGGGGTGAACTGCTCGATCATGTCGATGCCTTCCTTGACGAATTTGTTGCCAGCATCGGCCAGCTTGCCCAGGCTGGGAAAGCCGAAGCGGTGCACGTCGCGCAGGTAGCGGTTGACCACGATGAGCCGGCCGGTGGTGAGTACGGCGCGGCCAAAGCCTTCGTGGCTCATCTTCATCATGGGGCTGACCATGCAGCCGGTGGCGCGTTCGATGCACAGGCCAATGGCGTTGTGGAACAGGTCCAGCCGCCACAGGGTTTCGGGGTCCGGGTCGCCCATGATGGGCATGGCCTTGCGCTGTTCGGCGCTGAGGACGAAGGGCTCCAGCAGCTTGGCGTCGCTCTTGCCCTCCCAGGTGCCGTGGGTGTCCTGGGCACGCAGTTGCTTGATCAGCTCGCGCAAAAAGGGGTCGCTGGCCAGCAGGGTGTCGTCGTCAACGACGGCGGCTGGGCTGAGTGTGGCTTCGGTCATGGTTGGAACTCCTCGTTGTCTTCAAAATCGTGGCTGCGGGGTTGGCCCTTGAGCAGCGCCTTGCGCAGCCAGGGCGGCGGGGTGCCTTTGAGCAC
>DASUON010000373.1:0-3480 GCA_036276615.1 Burkholderiaceae bacterium | reverse complement strand
CCGCTGAGGATGGGGTGGCTGGAGTACTCCACCGGAAAGCTGCTGCCGTCGCGCCGCCAGAACACCTCGCTGTCGATGCGGCAGGGCAGCCCGCGGCGAAAGGCGTTGAAGATGGGGCACTCCGCCTCGGGGTAACGCTGCCCATCGGCCCGGCTGTGGTGGGTGAGTTCGTGCATGTTGAGGCCCAGCAGCTCGGTCGGCTCGTAGCCGATGAGGGCCGCGCCAGCCGGGTTGATGAACATGCACAGGCCGTTCAGGTCCACGCCGTAGATGCCCTCGCCCGTGGAGGCCAGCATCAGGCCCAGCGGGTCACGCCAGGCCGCATCCACAGGGGCTTGCACGGGCGATGCAGGGCCGGTCTGGGCGCGGGGGCGGGCGGCTTGGGCGGGCATGCCCAGGCCTTAGCAATGGCTGTGCCACCACAGACCAAGGTTGAACCAGGCGTGCAGCAACACGCAGGGCCACACCCGCTGGGTCTGGCGAAACAACTCGCCCAGCAGCCACCCGGGCACCAGCCACGCCAAGGCGCCCACCCCTTGGGCGGGCCAGTGCACCGCCACAAACACCAGGGCGGCCACGCCATTGGCCACGTGCCCGGCACGGGTGGAGTTGTGGGCGGCGGGAGGCTGCGGCGTGAGGGCTTGGGCCACGGGGGCCTGCACGGCGCGGCGGTAAATCCATTCCTCCAGCCAGGGCGACCCGGCCAAGGCCCACAGCAGCCACACGCCGGAGTCGGCCCCCAAGGGCCGCCCCCAGACGCAGGCCACCGTCTGGGCCACCCAGGGGCTGGCCAGCACCACGGCCAGCCACCCCGCGGCTTGCCAGCGGGTCAAACCCGGCGGGTGCGCAGGGTGCGGCGGCGCAACGCCCAACCGGCCAGCCCGGCACCCAGCAACAGCAGCAGACCGGCGTCATCACCCTGCGGGTTGACGGTGCAACCGCCGCCCGACGAGGTCGAGGTGCCGGGGTTGGACGGATTGGAGGGGTTGCCGGGCGTGGTGGGGGTGGTGGCCCCGACCACGCCAAGGGCGTTGGCCTCCAGCTCGAAATCGGCTTCGGTGATGCGCTCCATCAGGTCCACGGGCAGCTCGGCGTCGCGGGTGCCCTTGACCAGCGCCCCCAGCGAGGCGGTGCGCGAACCGGCGTTGGTTTCGGCACGCACCTCCACGTAGTACTCCCCGGCCTTGAGCTTGCCCGCCAGGCTCAGGCTGTACTGACCGTCGCCCGCGCGTTGGTCGGGGGCCACGCCGTCGTCGGCCAGGGTCAGGTTGTCCAGCACCACGTTGCCGTTTTCGTCCACCACGGTGGCCGTGACCACCGCCCCTTTGATGCGTTTGTCACCCCCCAACGTGGCCACCAGCACCGGGGCGGTGCGCGAAGCCACCGTGCCCCCCACCACCTGCGCGGACAGCGCCACGCGGGTGAGACCGGCCACGTCCACGCTCACCCAATCGGTGGTGGCGGCGTTGGCGGTGACACGCACCGTCCACACCCCGGCGCGTGAGGCCAGGTCGGCGGCCAGCGTGAACTCGGCAGAACCGTCGGGGCCGTCCAGGTTGAACGTCACCCCCTGGGGCAACTGGCTGCTGGCGTGGACCTTGCCGCTGGGGTCCACCAGGGCAAAGCTGAGTTTGGCGGCGTCCGCCGGGTCGAAGTACACGCTGGCGGCCACTTCGCCGTCGGTGGCGGCACCGGCCACGCGGAACGGCGTGTCGAACGAGGCCCCGGCCTTGAGCGGCTCGTTCAGCCCGAAGGCCATGGTGGCGTAGGGGTTGGCATGCGCCTCGTTGACGGCCTTGGTGGCGTCCTTGGCGGCGTCGGCCCCGTTCTTGGCGCTGTTGTAGCTGCCGCCAGTGGCGTCGGCCACCTGGGTCAGGCTCACGGTGGCGCCCGCGGCACGACGGCGCTCCAGCGAGCGGCGGGCCTGCTTTTGCTCGGCGGTGGCACCGGTCAGGCCCAGCGGGTTGACGGCCACGCGGGCCGCACGAATGTCCGCCACGGTTTGTGCGGGCACCACGGCTTCGGTGCCGGTGAGGAAGTGCACGGTGGCCGGGTCGCCCACCTGGCGTTCGGCGTCGATCAGGGTGCGGGCCCGGGTGAAGGCGGCGGCGGTGTCGAACACGCCGTTGGGGTTGGGGGCGAGGCCGTCCAGGGCCGCGCTGAGGGCCGCCTTGCCTTCAATGGACGTGGAGGTGGCACCCAGCACCACACCGTCGGTGGCCGACGGGAAGGCCACGATGGCATACCGCACGTTGTCCTTGGCCTGGGCCACCAGGGCCTTGGCGGCCTGGATCAGGGCGTCCAGGCGGTCCTTGGGCAGGGTGAGGTCCACCAGGATCACGTCCCGGAACACCGGGTTGGCCACGAACACCACGTTGAACTTGGCGTCAAAACCCGCCGTGGGTTTGGTCAGTTGCAGGGTGTTGGCATCCATGCCCCGGAAGGCTTCGAAGAACGTGCGGCCATACCCCTGTGCCGAGTCGGGGTCCTGGTCGGGGGTGCGGGTGAGCATTTCCCAGGCGCTCAGGCCCGTGGTGCCCTTGCCCATGGCCCGGGCCTGCGCGGTCTGGCGGGCATTGGGGTCGGCGTAGTCGGACGGCAGCGACAGCGACCCGTAGGTGTACTGGTCGTGCATGATGGAACTCTTGGGCGTGTCCACGCCCGAGGGGCTGCCGGGGTCGTTGGGGTCCAGGGCCTTGCCGTCCTCGCGGTACTCGTCGAACAGGCCATAGGTGTAGTGCCCCAGTTCGTGGGTGATCACCTGGCCCAGGCCCTGGATGGTTTCGGGCCTGCCGTCCATGGCCACGTAGTTGAAGCTGGTGAAGTTGCGCTTGCCCCAGCCGGACAGGTTGGCGTTGGAGCGGTCACTGACGTTGAGCAACCGAATGTCCACGTTGTTGCCAAACTGCGCGTTCTTGTACACGTACACCGTGCCCAGGCGGTGGCGGCCTTCGGTCATGGTGAACTTGCTTTGGGCCATCTGCCGCAACACGCTGGTGATGTAGTTGCGGTCCAGCACCTGGCTGGGGTTGCTGTTCTGGGTGGGGGGGCTGTCGTAGTCCCAGTCCACGTTGACCACGTAGTCCAGCGTGTTGACGTCGGCCACCGCCGACAAGGCGTTGTTGCCCGCCCAGGTGGCCGGGCTGTAGGGAGCGGCCATGGCCGCCATCAGAAGGGCCGCGAGGGACCGGGATTTCAAACGACGGGACATGGTTGACTCCTACTCCGTTGGACAAACACCCTGGATGCGCACTGTACGCAGGGACACCGCGGCGATTGTTCAAACGGGCGTGACAAAAGCGTCACACCACGGCCCGCGCTGCGGTGTTTTGGCCACAGTCAATGCCCTGCGGCCACCCCCTCGCGCCGCGGGTCGGCCCCGCCCGCCCAGGTGCCTTGGCCGGGGTGGCGGGCGAACAGGCCCCACGAGCCGTCGGCCCGCTGGCCGTTGAACACGATGCCGTGCAGGCCGCTGGTGAA
>DASUON010000372.1:0-2562 GCA_036276615.1 Burkholderiaceae bacterium | reverse complement strand
CGTCTCCATCGACGAAGCCACCCTGGCCTTCACCGCCACCCGCACCCTGGCCGAGCGCGTGCCCATTGCCGCCAACCTGCGCCACGACCAGCTCGACGACGTGCTGACGGACTCCTTTTTTGAGAGCACCTCACGCTTATCAGAAAAGCGCGAGGAGGCAAAAACACCTGAAGCCGACGCCCCCCACATCGCCCTGACCTGGAGCGACGAACTGCGGTTCCTGTACCGCCTGGCCAAGCACCTCAAGGCCCAGCGCGAGGTGGTGCGCGGCAAACCCGAAACCTTCAACCGGCCCGACTACACCTTCAAGCTGGTGGGCGACGCACCCTTGGCCGACGGCCCCCAGGGCACCGAAACCGTGGTCATCGGCACCCGCCGCCGGGGTTCACCACTCGACCTGATCGTGGCCGAAGCCATGATCGTGGCCAACAGCACCTGGGGCCAGTTGCTGGCCGACAGCGGCGTGCCCGGCATCTACCGCAGCCAGGCCAGCCTGGCCCCGGGCGTGAAGGTGCGCATGGGCACCAAGGCCCAGCCCCACGCTGGCATTGGCGTCAAGTGTTACGCCTGGAGCACATCGCCCCTGCGCCGCTACACCGACCTGGTCAACCAGTGGCAAATCCTGGCGTGCGCCCGCAACGGCAACACCGCCGCGCTGGTGGCCCCGTTCAAACCCAAGGACGCGGCGCTGTTTTCCATCATCAGTGCCTTTGACGCCGCCTACACCGCCTACAACCAGTTCCAGAACGGCATGGAGCGCTACTGGACGCTGAAGCACCTGGAGCAGGCGGGCATCACCGAGCTGGAAGGCGCGGTCATCAAGGACGGCGTGGTGCGCGCCGACACCCTGCCCCTGGTGTTCAATGCCCTGGGCTCGGAGGGCTTGCCGCGCCACGCCCGGGTGAAGGTGCGCCTGGGCGCGGTGGACGAGATCAGCCTGGACCTGGGCGGCACCGTGGTCGAACGCCTGGACGCCCCGGTGACCGACGAGGCCACGGATGACGACGACCTGGACGCCGACGACCTGGGCGGCCCGCTGACCATCGCCGTGGACATGGACGATGCCAGCCCCGCGGCGACCACCGACACCCCACCACCCACCGAAGCCGCCTGACCGTCCTTTACCATCGCGACCTGCACGCCACGTCCTGATCGCATGAGTGCCGCCACAGCCCCCACCGTCCACGCCCTTCCCGCCGCGTCAGCCGCCCCCGCCACCTGGGGTGGCTTGAGCGTGTTGCATTGGGCGTTGGCCTTGTCCTTGGCGGTGCATGGCGGCTTGCTGACTTGGCGTTTTGCCGCGCCACAAACCTTCAACCGAGTGTTCAAGGACACGCCACTGGAGGTGGTGCTGGTCAACGCCCGCAGCCACGAACGCCCCGACAAGGCCCAGGCCATCGCCCAGGCCAACCTGATGGGCGGTGGTGAGGCCGCCAAAGGCCGTGCCACCTCTCCCCTGCCCCCGCTGGCCCGCCTGCGTGCGGGTGAAGACGCGTCGGATGCCGACGAGCGCCGCCTGGAGGCCATGAAGGCCGAACAGACCTTGCTGCTGGCGCGGCTGAAAAAGGAACTGGCCACCTACGCCCCGCCGCAGCCCACCCCCCAAAACCTCACCCCACAACAGCAGGAGCAGGAGCGCAAGCGCCAGCAGATGGTCAAGCTGCTGGCCGAGATCGAAAAACGCGTCAACGAGGAAAACGCCCGCCCCCGCAAGCGCTTCCTCGGCCCCTCCACCCGCGAAGAGGTCTATGCGCTGTATTACGACGAGTTGCGCCGCAGGATCGAACACCATGGCACCTCCCACTTCCCGGAAGTGGGCGGCAAGAAGCTGTATGGCGAGCTGACCATGATCATCACCGTCAACCACGATGGCCGTGTGCTCGACACCGAAGTGGTGGAACGCTCGGGCAAGCGGGTGCTGGACGAACGGGCGCAAGCCATCGTGCGCAGCCTCAGCTTTGGCCCCTTCTCCGACGCCATGCGCCAGCGGGCCGACCAGATCGTGGTGGTGTCGCGCTTCAAGTTCACCCGGGACGAGGCGCTGAACACCACCTTGAGCACGCCCGTCGTGGCCAACACCCAACCATGAATCGGCCTCAAACGTCGCGGCACGGTGGGCTGTGGGGGGGGTTGGCGGCCTTGCAACGTTGGGTCCTGTGGAGCGTGGTGGCCCTGGTCGCCCTGCAACTGTTTTTTGCGGCTCGCATCGCCGCCATGGCCCACCTGGACCCGCACAGCACCGCCTTCATGCGCTCGGAAATCTGGCGGCGCACCCACCAGGCCACGCCTGGTCAAGGGCCGTGGAGCCAACAGTGGGTGGACGCCGAGCGCATCTCGGTTCACCTCAAGCGTGCGGTCATTGCCTCCGAAGACGACGGCTTTGCCCAGCACCGGGGCGTGGACTGGTCGGCCATGGAATCGGCCTGGAGCAAAAACCAGAAGCAGGCGAAGCGCAACGGTGCGGAGCGGGCAACCGAGCGTCCCGTCAAGATCGTCGGGGGCTCCACCATCACCCAGCAGTTGGCCAAGAACCTGTTGTTGTCCGGCGAACGCAGCTTGGTG
>DASUON010000371.1:0-2287 GCA_036276615.1 Burkholderiaceae bacterium | reverse complement strand
CAGCGCCCGCGGGTCATCGGGCAGGCACTGGATGAAGGCGCGGTCGAACTTGAGCTTGGTGGCCGGCAGGTCCTTCAGGCTGGCCAGGCACGAGTAGCCGGTGCCAAAGTCGTCGATGGCCAGGCCCACACCGGTGTCGCGAATGCGGCGCAGGTTGTCCTGCACGATGGGGGTCTGCTCCATGAACAGCGATTCGGTCAGCTCCAGCTCGATCCACTGTGGGGCCACGTTGGCGCACACCAGGGCCCCTTGCAAGGCGTTGAGGAACCCCTCGGACAGCAGCTGGGCCCGCGACACGTTGATGGCCACCTTGGTGGGCCAGCCCCGGCGGTGCAGGCGGGCGGCGCACAGGGCACCTTCCATCAGGCACCATTCGCCCAGCTTGTCGATGAGTCCGATTTTTTCGGCCACCGGGATGAACTCGCCCGGCGACACTGGCGGGTGCCCCATGCCGCAGCTCATCAGGGCCTCCACCGCCTCCAGGCTGCCATCGGGCCGAAGGATGGGCTGGTAACGCAGCCAGAAGCCGCCGCGGTCCAGGGCCTCGTGCAGGTGGCTGGCCACGGCCAGCTCGCGGCGGGAATGTTCAATGCCCAGCAACCCGGGCAACTCTTCCTGACCCGACCAGACCCAGCGGTTGCCGCCGTGGCGCTTGGCGTCGATCATGGCCCGGTCGGCCTGTTCCAGCACCTCGCTGGCGGTTTCGCCGGCGTGCGCCCGGTGCAGGCCCAGGCTGACGGTGGGGCGGATGTCGATGCCTTGCAGGGCCAGGGGCTTGCTCACTTCGGCCAGGATGCTGCGGGCGAGTTGTTCGGCCCCGGTGTGGCTGAGGGCGGTGTGCAGCAGCACGAACTCGTCGCTGCCCATGCGCACGCAGGGGCAGGAGGGGGGCACGGTGGACTGGATGCGCTGGGCCAGGCTCTCGATGATCTGGTCGCCACAGGCATGGCCGAAGGTGTCGTTGATCTGGCGGAAGCGGTCGATGTCGATCCACACCACGGTCAGGGTGCGGTACTGTTGCCGCGCCTGGTGCAACAGCTGGTGGCAGAGGGCGTGACCGGTTTCCCGGCTCCAAGACCCTGTGCCAACACCCGCCCCTGTGGAGGAACTGCCACTGCCCCCGTTGGGGACGCTGGCACACCGGGGGGAGGGTGCAGGGGGGCTGGTCATGAACGGCAGCGGAGGTTGCGTTGGATGACAAAAGTCATGGCCCATTCTAGGCACGCCACCCATGCCGTTTACCGCTGGAAGGTCAATTTCCAACGATGTTGGTGTTTTCCCTGATTTGTCCCGGGTGGGACAAGCTTTTGCTTGGGCAAAACAGCAGTTTCGACTAAATTAGCACGGTCGTTCGTTTTTCTGTTTTCCCCTCCGACACAAAGGACCTCCGCATGAGCGCAGACTACGCCGTCCACGGTGACGTGGCCGTGATTTCGTTGAACAACCCGCCGGTCAACGGTTTGGGGCTGGCCACTCGCCAGGCCATCGTGGCCGGACTGGAAAAGGCCGAGGCCGACGCGGCGGTCAAGGCCATCGTGCTGACTGGGGCGGGCAAGGCCTTCTCGGGTGGGGCCGACATCAAGGAGTTCGGCAGCCCCAAGGCCATCCAGGAACCCAACCTGTTGTCCGTCATCCGCGCCGTGGAAAACACCAGCAAGCCCGTGGTGGCCGCGGTGCACACCGTGGCCATGGGCGGCGGCCTGGAACTGGCGTTGGGTGCGCACTACCGCATCGCCGCCCCCGGCTGCAACGTGGCGCTGCCCGAAGTCAAGCTGGGCCTGATCCCTGGGGCCGGTGGCACCCAGCGCCTGCCCCGCGTGCTGGGCGTGGAGGCGGCGGTCAACATCATCGTCAGCGGTGAGCCGGTCAAGAGCGAACTGCTGGCCCAACTGCCCGGCCAGAAGCTGTTCGACAAGATGGCGGCTTCCGCCGACAGCCTGGCCGAAGAGGCGCTTGCCTTTGCCCGCGAAGTGGCGGCCAAACACGCTGCCGATGGTTCGGCCTTCCCGCTGGTGCGCAACCTGCCTTGCAAGCACCCCCAGGGCGCGGCGTATTTTCAGTTCGCCCGCAACATGGTCAAAGGCATGGCCAAGAACTTCCCGGCGCCCGCCAAGTGTGTGGACGCGGTGGAAGCCGCCACCAAGATGAAGTTCGAAGACGGCATGGCCTACGAGCGCGAGACCTTCATCAACCTGATGTGGACGCCCGAATGCCGCTCGCTGCGCCACCTGTTTGTGGCCGAACGCGCCGCCAGCAAGATCCCCGACGTGCCCGAGGACACGCCCAA
>DASUON010000370.1:0-2935 GCA_036276615.1 Burkholderiaceae bacterium | reverse complement strand
GCCGGTCCGCGTTGGGGCCCGGGCAGCGATGCCGGTCAGCGCGTGCTGCTGCCGCTGCTGACGGCGTTGGGCGAACAACCCAGCCACCTCGTGCTCAGCCACCGCGACGCCGACCATGTGGGCGGTGCCCCGGCCCTGCTGCGCACCTGGCCCCAGGTGCAGGTGTGGGCCAGCTTCGCCCCGCAGGCCCTGGCGGGCGTGGCCGATTGGCCCGCCAGCCCACCCGCGCACTGGCAAGCCTGCTGGGCGGGCCAGGGCTGGACGCAGGACGGCGTGCGTTTTGAATGGCTGCACCCCAGCCCCGAGCTGCGGCTGTCGGCGCGCGACACCAACAACCACTCGTGTGTGCTGCGCGTGCAAGGGCAGGGCGCTGCGGCCCTGCTCACCGGCGACCTGGACGCCGCGCACGAGGCCCTGCTGGTGGCCCGCCAAGCGGCAGATCAGGGAGCCGAGCCCCGTGGCGGTTCAAGCGCCAGTGCCAAGGCCGATCTGACGGCTGACTTGAAGGCCGACCTGTTGATGGCCCCGCACCACGGCAGCCGCCACTCGTCCAGCCCCGCGCTGTTGCAGGCGGTGCAGCCGCGCTGGGTGGTGGCGCAGGCGGGTTACCGCAACCGCTATGGCCACCCGGCCCCCGAGGTGCTGGTGCGGTACCAGGCCCAGGGTGTGCCCTGGCGAACCTCCCCCGACTGCGGCGCCGCCCGTTGGCGCAGCGACCAACCCGAGCGCCTGCACTGCTGGCGTGACGAGCAGCCCCGGCACTGGCAACCCATGGCGCTGCGGCATGCCGTGGAACACGACAGCCCGGCGTCGGATGACAACGCGGGGCCCGACGGCTGATCAGAACAGCAGCATGCTCAGGCCGTAGGCCACGGCGGCCACGAAGGCGCTGGCCGGGATGGTGAAGATCCAGGCCCACACGATGTTGCCCGCCACGCCCCAGCGCACGGCACTGGCCCGCTGGGTGGAGCCCACGCCCACAATGGCCCCGGTGATGGTGTGGGTGGTGGACACCGGAATGCCCAGCGCCGTGGCCAGGAACAGCGTCATGGCCCCGCCGGTTTCGGCGCAGAAACCGCCCACGGGCTTGAGCTTGGTGATCTTCTGGCCCATGGTCTTGACGATGCGCCACCCCCCGAACATGGTGCCAAGGCCAATGGCCGCGTAGCAGCTGATGATGGTCCAGGTGGGGGGGGTGGAATCACCCGCCTCGGCATAACCGGTGGCGATGAGCAGCATCCAGATGATGCCGATGGTCTTTTGCGCGTCGTTGCCGCCGTGGCCCAGGCTGTAGGCCCCGGCTGACACCAGTTGCAGGCGGCGGAACCAGCGGTCCACCTTGGACGGGCGGGTGCGGCGGAAGATCCAGGCCACGGCCACCATCATCAGCGAGCCCAGCACAAAGCCCAGCAGCGGCGACACGAAGATGAAGGCCACGGTTTTCAGCACACCGCCCGACACCAGCGAGCCCACGCCCGACTTGGCAATGACCGAGCCCACAATGCCCCCGATGAGCGCGTGCGACGAGCTGCTGGGGATGCCGTAGTACCAGGTGATGGTGTTCCAGCTGATGGCGCCCACCAGGGCCCCGAAGACCACATGCACATCCACCACCCCCGGCATCACGATGCCCTTGCCCACGGTGGCGGCCACGCTGAGCTTGAAGATGAAGATGGCGACGAAGTTGAAGAAGGCGGCAAACACCACGGCTTGCGCCGGTTTGAGCACGCCGGTAGAGACGACGGTGGCGATGGAGTTGGCCGCATCGTGGAAGCCGTTCATGAAATCGAACAGCAACGCCAGCGCGACCAACAGCACCACCACCCAGAGAGCGACCTGAACGGTTGACATGGGTGCCCTCGGATCAGGAGTTTTCGAGCACGATGCCTTCGATCTGCACGGCCACCAGCTCGCACTTGTCGGAGACGGATTCCAGCAGCTCGTAAATGGCCTTGAGCTTGATGAGCTCGCGCACATCGGCCTCTTCGCGGAACAGCTTGCTCATGGCGGTGCGCATCACGCGGTCGGCGTCGGATTCGAGGCGGTCGATCTCGTCGCAGGTTTTCAGGGCGGCTTCGGCCACGGCGGGGTCGGCGATTTTTTCCAGCATGCCCACGGCGTTCTTGACCCGCTCGGCGCACTTGACGTTGATTTCGGTCAGGCGCGTCATGGCTTCGGTCATGGTGTGCACGTCGTACAGGGCCATGGTTTCGGCGCAGTCCTGGATCATGTCCACCACGTCGTCCATGGTGTTGATGAGGCCGTGGATCTGTTCGCGGTCAATCGGGGTGATGAAGGTGGTGTGGATGGCGCGGTTCACCTCGATGGTGATGCGGTCGGCGGCGCTTTCGGCGCGGTCCACGTCCTGGCCGTGTTTGTCGCGCAGGGATGAGTCTGCGTAATTGGCCACCAGTTGCGAGAAGGCATGTGCAGCCTCGACCACATGGGTGGCATGTTGGTTGAACATTTCAAAAAAATTGCCTTCTTTGGGCAACAGCTTCCCAAACAACATGGTGGGCTCCGGAAAAAAGTGGGGGTGATGCCCGTCGCCCGGGTCGGGGCGTGACGGGAATGTGTCGGTATGACAAACCTGTGAATTTTACCCGCCGCCTGCGGGTGCTCAGGGGGCCGTCAGCGGGCGTTCAGGGCCTGCAGCAGGCGTTGCCCGGCCCGCCCGGTGACCGCGTGGCCCAGGCGGGTCTGTTCGGCCCGGATGGCGGCGCGGCTCTTGTCGCCCAGCATGCCGTCAATGGTGCCGATGTCGTGGCCCTTCAGTTGCAGCAGGGCCTGCAGCTCGCGCCGCTGGGCGCGGGACAGGCCCAGGTCGTCGGTGGGCCAGGGCGTCTGGAACGCCGGGCCGCCGCGCATGCGGTCGGCCAGGTGGGCAATGGCCAGGCCGTAGCTTTCGGCGGCGTTGTAGCTGTAAATGGCGTCG
>DASUON010000369.1:0-4315 GCA_036276615.1 Burkholderiaceae bacterium | reverse complement strand
CGAGAACGGCAACGCGCCGCCCCACGGGGTGCTGGGCAGCACCACGCGGCCCGGGCAGTGGGTGGCGCACCAGGCGGGCAGGGTGTCTTCCAAAAAGGGGATGCGGCGCTTGGCCTCGGGCAGGCCCAGCATGGCGGCCTGCTGGTGGATTTCGCTGCCACCGCACACCACCACCAGGCTGGGGTGCCCGGCCCGGGTGGCCACTTGGGCGTCCAGTTCCTGCAGCAGGTCGGCGGCAAAGCCGGGGTCGGCCCAGGGGTAGTCGAAGTTGGCCAGCATCAGGTCTTGCCAGATCAGCAGGCCCAGGGTGTCGCAGGTGTCGAAAAAGCCCGGCCCCATGTAGCTCAGCGGCCCGGGCAGGCGCACCATGTTCACCCCCAGGTGGGCCAGGGTGTGCAACTGCGCCTGGTTGGCGGCGTCGTGGGCGGGGTCCAGCAGGTGGGCGGGGGTGAACACCGCGCCGCGGGCAAACACCGCCACGCCGTTGACCCGAAGCTGAAAACCTTTGCCATCGGCCTGGCGGTCCACCGTCACGTCGCGAAAACCCACGCGGCCCAAGCCCATGGGCCGCAGCAGCGGGGGGGCGGGCGTGTCAGGGCCTGTGGGCGCGGTGGGGGCTGGGCTGGCAGGCGTGTCGGGGGGGCACAGCGTCACGTCCAGCAAGATGGCGGGGCCGTACCCTAGTGGCCACCAGCGCGGAGGCGTGGGCAGTGTGAGTTGGGCTTGCCAGAGGGGGCGGGCGGCAGGGTCGTCCGCCACCGCTGCGGCCACCAGCGGGGCGTGCTGACCGTGGCAATGCACCTGCCAGCCGTGCAGCGCACGGGCGCTGCGCAGGTGCACGCGCAGGTGGCCGGTGTCGCCGTCGAGCTGGGCGGCAAGCCGCACGTCGGTCACGTCGTCGGGGTGCACCAGGGTGACGGGTTGCCACGGCCCCACCACGTCCACCGGGGGGCACCAGCTGGGCAGGTGGCCGATGAGGGTGGTGCGAACGGCGCGCAACTGGGCCGGTTCGGCCATGGCCACGCGCCACCGGGCGCGGGGGGGCTTGAGGGTTTGCAGGTGCTGGCCCAGGCTGCGGAACACCAGGTGCAGGGTGTGGGTGCCATGGAGGGTGACGGGCAGTTCCAGCGGCGCAAACATGTGGGTGTGGCGGGCCAGGCGCACGCCGTCCAGAAACACCTCGGCTACGGTGGCCAGGCCCTCAAACCGCAGGTGGTGGGGGCCGAGGCCGGTGAGGGTGTGGCGGTACCACAGGTCGTGGTCGTGCAAGGGGCGTGGCTGCGACGCAAGGTACTGGCTCGCAGCGGCCAGGGCGGATGCGGCGGTGCCGGGCACGGTGGCGGGCCACCAGCTTGGGGCCTCGTGTTGCGTATCCGCAGGGGCATCGGAGCCGCCGGGTGGGGGCAGGTCCCACGCATTGGCGGGGGTTTCGCACAGCGTCCAGCCGTGGTCCAGGCGGATCATGGTGCGGGGGCCGCCGCGTCGTGGGGCAGTGCCTGGGCCAGGTGCTGCTGGAGGGTGTCGTACACGTCGGCCAGGGCCAGCACGCCGTCCACCAGGGCATCGGGCTTGCCCCGGGCCACGGCGCGGGCCAGTTTGAACTGGAGCACCTTGGCCTCGTTGGCGATGTGCTCGGCCTGTTGCGCCGCCTGGGCCAAGGGTGTGTGGGGCCAACGGGCCAGCAGCGCGGCCATCAGGCCGAAGTTGGCCCCGAACTGGCGCAGGGTGTTGAAGGCGTAGGCGTGGAAGTAGGCCTGTCCGCGCTGCATCAGCACCTCCAGGTGCCGGGGCAGGGCTTGTGCGTAGGCGCGGAAGGGGTTTTGGGTGGGGCGGCGTTGCCAGTGGCGTTGCAGCTGCCGCCAGGCTTCTGCCGCGGGTTGGGGGTGGGTTTGCCCGCTGGATTTGACGATTTCGGTGTACGGCAGCAGCAGCCCTTGCTGGCCGGGCTGGCGTTGCAGCACGCCGTCAAAGTCGTCCCCTTGCAGGCGGCCCCGGGCTTCGTTGTGGAAGTAGTCCAGGGTGCGGGCGTCGGTGTCCATGCCGAAGATGCCGATGGTGGTTTTGCCATGGGCCTCGCGGTAGGTCACGCCCTGGGTGTCGGGCAGGTGGTAGCCGTCCACTTCAACCAGCACCACCCGGCCCAAGTTCAGCTGTTCCAGCACATGGCCTTGCAGGTCGTCCCACACGGCCAGCTCGTGGACGGACAGGCCGTACAGGGCTTCCATGTCGTCGCTGGGCACCTTGAAGAAGCTGAAATGGTCGCCCTCGAAGTCCTGGATGAGGGTGAAGGCCAGCATCCACACCGGGTCGTGGCCATGGGCGGCCACGAGTTCCACCATCAGGTCGACCGAGCAGTTGGTTTGCGGCCAGGCCCGCTCGGGGTGGTGCAGGGCATGCAGGGTGTGGGGCTGGCCCACCAGCGCGGCCAGTGCGGGGACAACGGCGTTCATGCGGGCTCCGGCATCAACCCCACAAGGCTTGGCGAACGGGGGCGGGCCATTGCGCCACGTCGGTGCCGTGGTGGGCAAACAGGGCCAGGGCCACGCGCTCCATGCCAAAGCCCACGCAGGCGGTGTGGGCGGTTTCGCCGTCTTCGGTTTTCAGGCCCCAGGTGTCGCCAAAGTGTTTCTGGTGGTAGTTGAAGCTCAGGCAGGCGGTGGGCTTTTCGGTGCTGGTGATGGGCACCAGCAGTTCGAACTTGAGCGCCTGTTCCCGCTGGCCGCTGGCCAGGATGCGCCCTTTGCGGCCAAAGAAGGGGTCGTTGGCCACGTCCACTTCCACCGGCAGGCCCAACGCGGCAATCATCTCTTGGCCGCGTTTCATCCAGGTTTCCCGGAATTCCAGCACCTGTTCTGCCGTGCCCATGCGCACGTACTCGCGCATGCGGAACAGTTGCATGCGGGCCGGGTCTTGCGAGGGCTCGTGGCGGAAGCAGTACGACAGCAGGTCGTACAGGTGGCCATGTGCGGGCACCGCCCCCAGCTTGGCGGCGGTGGGGTAGAGCGGGTAGCAGGCGGCGGGGGTGAGCACGATGTCGGTGGCTTTCTGTCCACCAGTCCAGTCTTCACCGGCGTCCATCTGGCCCAGCAGGTGGAGGTGGTCGGCTTCGTTGCCCATGAAGGCGTGCACGGTGCCCGCCAGCTGCGGAAAGCCCTTCATGTAGCCCGATTTTTCGAACAGGGCGCGGTTCATGCCCGGGGGGAAGCGCACGCGGGTGGCCCCGTCGTCACCCCCAAAGCGGGTGATGAAGGCGTCAAAACGCTCCACCACGTCTTCAAACACATGGCCGCGGCCATACAGACCGTCCACGCCGGTGTCGATCAGCAGCCCGGAGAACAGCAGGCGGTTGAGCAGCGGGTTTTGGGTGTCGCACAGGGGGGAGTCTCCGGCTGGGGTGTGGATCAGGGGGCAGAGGTCAGAGGTGGCTGTTGAAGCGGTTCATCAGCGACAGGTTGGCCGTGTTGGTCAGGATGCGGTCGTTGCTGATCATCACGGGGGCCGAATGGGCGTCGCGCAGCAGGCGGCCCAGGCTGTAGGGGCTGTCGTTGCGGTACCCGGGCAGGCCGCAGATCAGCATGCAGCGGTTGAGGATGTCCACCACCGCTTGCGAGGTGTTGACCTTGAGGGTGTTCATGTCGGCCAGGAAGCTCACGCTTTCCAGTTGGTCGGGCTGGCGCAGGGCGCGTTCCAGCCGGTCAATGCCGCCCAGGATGGCCCCCTTCATGGCCTGCACGGCGGTGGTCAGCTCGGCCAGGCGGGCCATGCCGGGGGTGGGGTACACCCCGGGGCCCATGACATGGCCGCGCCGCTTGGTGTCGGCCTTGACCATGGCGTGGGCACGGCTGGCGGCCTCGGTGGCAATGCCGTACCAAACCGACGCCCACAACACATGGGTGTAGCCCAGCATGGACTGCGCGGCGATCTCGGCAAAGGGTTGCGGGAAGACCTGCTGTGCCGGGGCTTGCACCGACAGCGCAAAACCGTCGGAGCAGGTGCCCCGCATGCCCAGGGTGTTCCACCCGCCGGTGTGCGTCAGGGTGTATTGGTGTTTTTCGGCCACCACCATCACCTGGTCGGACGCCGGGGACTCGCGGTCACGCCGGGCGGTGATCAGGATGGCGTCGGACTGCAACCCGTAGGAAATGACGGTGGCGTCTTTGTGGAGTGTGAAGGTTTCTTCGGCCCCGGAGCCGTGCCGTTCCACCGCGCAGATGGAGCTGCGCAAGTCCCCGCCAATGCCGCCGCCTTCGGTGGTGGCAGAACCCAGCAGCAACTGCTCGGCGCAGACGCGGCGCATGAAAGCCTCGTGCCAGGC
>DASUON010000368.1:0-2666 GCA_036276615.1 Burkholderiaceae bacterium | reverse complement strand
CCATCAGCAGCAGCCGGTCGCGCTCGGCATCGCTGCCGGACGGCACCATGGCGAGGTTGACAAAAATGCGCGGCAGGTAGAACAAGCCCGCAAACCAGCTGGCCACAAAGACGATGTGAAAGGATTTGACCCAGAGCATGGCGGCAGTGTAGTGCCGGGGTCGGGCCTTGGGGTCCGGATGCGTCAAGTCCGCAGGCGATGCCCGTGATCTGGCGGCCCGCCAGCCCGGAAAAAGGCCAAAAGGGCCAAAAAAAAGCCCGGCCAAAGGGCCGGGCTGCAATGCCTTTTTGCTGTCACACTCCAAGGCACCCGCTCAGGGAGGAAAAGCGGGGAGCCATCTTTCGATCGCTCGGGGTTGATTGTAGCGAACATCAACGGCAATTGCAAGTAACGCATCAAAAAAATCATTTTTGCCGAATTGATACCTGCCGCGCCACGCCCGGTAGCCGCCGCGCTGAAGGCCCGCCTTCTTTGCCACAATGGCCGCATGAACACCCTGCCGCCCCTTCCCCCGTTCCCGGCCTCGCGCCCACGCCGCCTGCGCCGCGACACCTTCACCCGCAACCTGGTGCGTGAACACCAGGTCACCGCTCACGACCTGATCTACCCGGTGTTTGTGCTGGAAGGCCAAGGCCGCCGCGAACCCGTGGGCTCCATGCCCGGCGTGGAGCGCCTGAGCCTGGACCTGCTGCTGCCCGTGGCCGAAGACTGCGTGAAACTGGGTATTCCGGTGATGGCGCTGTTCCCCGTGATCAGCCAGCACCTCAAAACGCCCGACGGTCAGGAGGCCACCAACCCCGACGGCCTGGTGCCCACGGTGGTGCGAGCCCTCAAGAAGGAGTTCCCCGATCTGGGCGTCATGACCGACGTGGCGCTGGACCCCTTCACCAGCCACGGCCAGGACGGCCTGCTGGACGACGACAACTACATCATCAACGACGCCACCGTCGAGGTGCTGGTGCGCCAGGCGCTGACCCAGGCCGACGCCGGGGTGGACATCGTGGCCCCCAGCGACATGATGGACGGGCGCATCGGCGCCATCCGCGCCGCGCTGGAGGCCAAAGGCCATGTGCACACCCGCATCATGGCCTACAGCGCCAAGTACGCCAGCGCCTTCTACGGCCCCTTCCGCGACGCGGTGGGTTCCGCCGCCAACCTGGGCAAGGCCAACAAGAAGGTCTACCAGATGGACCCCGGCAACACCGACGAAGCCCTGCGCGAAGTGGCACTGGACATCGCCGAGGGGGCCGACATGGTGATGGTCAAACCCGGCATGCCCTACCTGGACGTGGTGCGCCGCGTGAAAGACCAGTTCCACATGCCCACCTTTGCCTACCAGGTGAGTGGCGAATACGCCATGCTGAAAGCCGCCGCCCAGAACGGCTGGCTGGACCACGACGCGGTGATGATGGAAAGCCTGCTGGCCTTCAAGCGCGCCGGGGCCGATGGGGTGCTGACCTACTTTGCCCGCGACGCGGCACGGCTGCTTCAAAAATGAGAGCGTATTACGCTTTCAAATAAAGCGATAGAGCCCTGTTTTTCATAAATCCATGCGCCTTCTGCACCTCTCTGCCCAGGGCTTGGCCCCGTGGCCCAGCGACGCCCCCAGCCTGCCCGAACACGGCTTTGTGTGGTGCGTGGCCCAGCAGGAGGCGCTGGACGCCGCCGATGGCGCCTTGACCGCCCTGCTGCAACGCTGGGGCCTGCCGCCACCGCTGGAACTGCACCTGCGCGACCTGCTCAACCCCCAGCACCCGTCCAACCACGACGCCACCCGCGACTACGACCTGCTGGTGTTCCGCCAACTGGTGCTGGACGAACCGGACGCCGAACCCGCCACCCCCTCGCCGCCCGCCCACCGGCTGCGCGGCGGCAAGGCCGGAGGCCCCCCCATCCTGGCCCGCCTGGGAACCCAGCCCGTGGGCTTTGTGGTGTACGACCGCCTGCTGCTCACCGTGCACGGCCCCCGTTGCACCACCGATGACCAAATCGCCTCCCGCTTGGCGGACATGAACCCGGCCCGCCTGCCCAGCACCCCCGCCGACCTGATGCTGCGCATGCTCAACGACATGGTCGACCGCTTCCTGGCCCTGCGCAAACCGCTGACCGAACAGCTGGACCACTGGGAGGCCGAACTGCTCGACCCCTCCACCCGCTTCGTCAACTGGCGCGCCTTGCTGGCCGCCCGCAACAACCTGCATGCGCTGGAAGACCTGTGCGACGGCCAGCGGCAGGCGGTTCAGCAGTGGTTGCAGGGCCTGGCGCAACAACCCCTGACCGCCGCCAAGGAGGCGCAGATGGAGCGCGAGGTGCTGGGCGTGCGGGCGCGTGACGTGATCGAACACATCGACCGCGTGGTGCGCCACGTGCAGCGGCTGGAGCAGAACGCCGAAAGCGCCGTGCAGATGCACTTCAGCGCCCAGAGCCACCGCACCAACGAGATCATGAAAACCCTGACCGCGCTGACCGCGGTCTTCCTGCCGCTGAACCTCATCACCGGCTTTTTCGGCATGAACTTCGAGTTCCTGCCGCTGATCCACAGCACCGCCGGGCTGTGGTGGGCGGTGGGCACCATGGCCACCATCGCCGTGGGTCTGGTGGCCGTGTTCTGGCGCAAGCGTTACCTGGCCCGCTCGGGGCGCTGAGCCGCCAGGAACGCCAGCGTG
>DASUON010000367.1:0-7488 GCA_036276615.1 Burkholderiaceae bacterium | reverse complement strand
GCCTCGAAGCTCTCGGCCAGGCGCTGGCGTTGGGCCAGGTAGGCCTGGGTGTCCTCGCCGTCGGCCGGGGCGTTGGCGGGCGGCGTGGCACGCACCTTGAGGCGGTCCACCACCACGTCGATGTCGTGTTTGTGGGTCTTGTCCAGCTCGGGCAGTTCGTGGCTTTCCACCACCTGGCCGTTGACGCGAAAACGCACGTAGCCCTGGGCAATGAGCGCCTCGAAGGTGTCGTGGAACTCGCCTTTGCGCTCACGGGCAATGGGTGCCAACACCATGAGTTTGCTGCCTTCGGGCCAAGCCAGCACCGTGTCCACCATCTGGCTCACGCTCAGGGCGGCCAGCGGTTCGCCGTGTTCGGGGCAGTGCGGGGTGCCGGCGCGGGCAAACAGCAGGCGCAAGTAGTCGTGGATTTCGGTCACCGTGCCCACGGTGGAGCGCGGGTTGTGGCTGGTGGCCTTCTGCTCGATGCTGATGGCGGGCGACAGTCCTTCAATCAGGTCCACATCGGGCTTGTCCATCAGCTGCAGGAACTGGCGGGCGTAGGCGCTCAGGCTTTCCACGTAGCGGCGCTGGCCTTCGGCGTACAGGGTGTCGAAGGCCAGGCTGCTTTTGCCTGAGCCGGACAGCCCGGTGATGACCACCAGCCGGTCGCGCGGGATGTCCAGGTCGATGTTCTTCAGGTTGTGGGTGCGCGCACCCCGCACGCTGATGCGCTGCTGGCGCAGCGCGTTGGCAAGGTAGGGGGCGTCGTCGTGGGGGGTGGACATCGGGCGGCAGTCTGATCAAGGCAACCGGGCATTATCGGACGCGCCCCCGGCCTTGTGGGTGGATGGCGGAGAATCACGGCTTTTCGTGCCCCTGCGCCTTGCCCATGCGCTCTGCCGTGTCCAGCCCAGCCTCCGCCATCCCCACAGCCCCCGCTTCCAACACCATGACGCCACTGGAGCGGCGTGCCAGCCTGTCCCTGGCGGCGGTGTTTGCGCTGCGCATGCTGGGGCTGTTCCTGGTGTTGCCGGTGTTCATGCTGGAAGCGCGCCACTACCCGGGCGGTGACGACCCCGCGCTGGTGGGCATGGCCATGGGGGCTTACGGCCTCACGCAGGCGCTGATGCAGATGCCGCTGGGGCTGGCCAGCGACCGCTGGGGGCGCAAGCGCGTCATCCTGTTCGGGCTGGCCCTGTTTGCCCTGGGCAGCCTGGTGGCCGCCTGGGCCCCCACGGTGCAGTGGCTGATGGTGGGGCGTGCCGTGCAGGGCTCGGGCGCCATGTCGGCCGCCATCACCGCGCTGCTGGCCGACCTGACCCGCGACGAGGTGCGCACCAAGGGCATGGCCCTGGTGGGGGCCAGCATCGGGCTGACGTTTGCCGTGTCGCTCATGTTGTCACCCCCGCTCACCGGGCTGGTGGGCTTGTCGGGCGTGTTCCTGCTGACCTGCCTGCTGGCCATTCTGGGCGCGGTGGCCGTGCGCTGGTGGACCCCGGACGAACCGGTGCGCCAGCAGACCGAGGCCCGCGGACGGTTGGCCGACGTGATCGCCCACCCCCGCCTGTGGCGGCTGTACCTGGGTGTGTTTGCGCTGCACAGCATCCAGGTGGCCATGTGGATGGCCGTGCCCGCCATGCTGACCACCACCGGCCTGCCCCAGCCCGAGCACTGGAAGGTGTACCTGCCCGCGGTGCTGGGCTCGTTCCTGTTGATGGGTGGTCTGTTCGCCCTGGAGCGCCGTGGCCACTTGCGCACGGTGCTGCGGGGCGCGGTGGCCCTGCTGGTGCTGGTGCAGGTCGGCTTTGGGTGGCAGGCGCTGGGGCAGTTCAGCCTGTGGGCCCTGGCGGGGCTGCTGTTCCTGTTTTTCGTGAGCTTCAACATCCTGGAGGCCAGCCAGCCCAGCCTGGTGTCGCGCATGGCCCCGGTCCATGCCCGTGGCGCGGCGCTGGGGGTGTACAACACCCTGCAATCGGTGGGCTTTTTTGTGGGCGGGGCCATGGGCGGGGCGCTGGCCAAATGGGGCGGTTCGCCCGTGCTGTTTGCAGCCTGCCTGCTGGTGGCGGTGTTGTGGCTGCTGCTGGGCTGGGGCCAGCCGGTGCCCGAAGTGCCGTTGCAGCGCTGAAGTGGCCCGCACAGGGAAGGCCAAGGGTACGATCACTGTGCGGAGAACACCATGAATCTGAACGCCCAAATCATTGACCAACGTGTCAGAGCCACAGCCGAGAAGCTTCAGCCTGAACTGGTGGATGCTTGCCAGACACCGCTGGAAGGTGAGCGTCTGCGCTCTGTCGCTTTCGTGTACCTGTGCATCAAGACCATGCTGGACTTGCCGCAGGAAGACTCACTGGACACATTGACCGAAGGCGGGAATGACTTTGGCGTGGATGCCATGCATGTGGGCGAGGCACGCGATGGCGAGTTTTACGTCACGCTGCTGCAATCCAAATACAAGCACAAGGATTTGTCTGGCACGGCGCACTTCCCAGCCAATGCCGTTGACAAGATGTTGCAAGCTCTGACGGCACTCTTCAACCCATGGGCCCCCCTCACCCTGAATCCCCGTTTGCAGGCCCAGGTGGAGCAAGTCCGCTCGCTCATCAACGATGGGTACTTGCCCCGCGTGCGCTGCCTGATGTGCAACAACGGCACCACTTGGAACGCCAATGCACAGCAAGCCATTGATCGCGCCAAACTCGATGGGCGCGTCACGTTTGAACATGTCAACCACGATCGGTTGATCCAAGTCCTTCAGGCCGTCCAACCCGTCAAAGACAAATTGCGTTTTTCGGGCAAGAGCATGGTGGAAGACTTCAATTTCAGCCGCGTGTTTGTGGGAAAAGTGGCAGTGACCGAAATTGCCCGCCTGATGCAAACCCATGGAGACCGCCTGCTGGAGCGCAACATCAGACGCTACCTGGGGCTGCAAGGCAACCGTGTGAACGAAGGCATTCAAGCCACCCTGCTGAGCGCTGAAGAACGTCCCCACTTCTTTTTCTACAACAACGGCGTGACCATGCTCTGCTCACGCTTTGACTACAACGCCCTGCAGCCCGAAAACCACACCGTCAGCGTGGAGGGGCTGCAAATCATCAACGGCGGACAAACCTGCAAAACCATTGCCACCACACTGGAGAAACTGGCGGAACAACTCCCGCTGGCAGAAAACCACGTGGGCCTGGAACAGGCGTATGTGCTGGTCCGGTTGTATCAATTGGGTGACGATGGTGCTGACTTGGTGCCCAACATCACCTATGCCACCAACAGCCAGAACCCTGTCGATCTGAGGGATCTGCGATCCAACGACCCCATTCAGCGAAAGCTCATGCTGGGCACACGGGAACTGGGGTTCGACTACAAACCCAAACGCGGAGACGAGGCCCTCAAATCGACCGACGTCACCAGTGCAGTCGCCGCTGAAGCCGTGCTGTCTGTCTGGCGCATGTCCCCTCAACAGGCCAAGTTCCGCAACAGCGAGCACTTTGCCGGTCTTTACGACAAGATTTTTCAGGGACTCAACCCTGCACAACTGGTCACCGCCACACTGCTGTACCGCGTGGCCGAAAACCACCGTCGTCGGCCTCGCCCAGGCGACCCAGACTTGGTTCGCTACGGTTCCTGCTTTGCCGCCATGCTGATGGGGCAAGCCCTGCTCAAAGACTTGGGATGTGCCCTGGACGAACTCAGCCATCAAAACTTCGAGCAAGCCAAACGCCTGATTGATCAAAAAGCCGAGCGGTATTTCCAACAAGCGGTCAAAAAAATTGAAACCGCGCTCCGAAAACTGTATGGGCGCAGCCAGGTCATCACATTGCAGCAACTGTCGGCCACGTTCCGCCGGGGTGATTTGAGCCGCTACCTCACGGACTGAGCTTGGGGCAAAATCCGTCCCCTCGCACACATTCCAACCCTCTACCCGGGACTCACCCGCCATGGCATCGGTCAACAAAGTCATCCTCATCGGCAACTGCGGACGCGACCCCGAAATCCGCTACCTGCCCTCCGGCCAAGCCGTGGCCAACGTCACCATCGCCACCTCCAGCCGCCGCAAGGACCGCAGCAGTGGCGAAACGGTGGAGGACACCCAGTGGCACCGCGTCACCTTCTACGACCGCCTGGCCGAAATCGCCGGTGAGTACGTCAAGAAGGGCCGCCCCGTGTACGTGGAAGGCCGCCTGAAGTACGGCAAGTACACCGGCCAGGACGGCGTGGAGCGCAACACGGTGGACATCATCGCCACCGAGCTGCAACTGCTGGGCAGCCGCGAAGGCATGGGCGGCAGCCCCGCCGGTGGCGGCGACGAAGGCGGCTACGACGCCCCCGCACCCGCCCGACGCCCCGCACCGCCCGCGGGCAACCGTGGCGGTTACGGCGGCGGCAGTGGGGGTGGCAGCGGCGGCGGTTATGGCGGCGGCGCGCCCCGCCCGGCGCCCGCCCCGGCCACACCCGCCAAGTCGTCCAGCGGTTTTGACGACATGGACGACGACATTCCGTTCTGAAGCCGCCTGCTACAGTGTTCGAAAGCATCGAACACGATGCACCCCACGACAAGGCCTTTTCATGAGCGTGCATCCATTTGGGCTGACGGATTTCCAAGCGGTGGCAGCCGGTGCCGCCGTGCTGGCCAGTGGGGGCGGCGGCAGTTACCAGGATGCGCTGCACATCTTGCAGCAGATGGCCCACAGCGGCTGGAACGGCACCGTCACCGTGCAGCCCTATGACGGCAGCTCCAGCGCCTGCGTGCTGGCCATCATGGGGTCGCCCGATGCCGCCCAAGAGCTGAGCCTGGAGGCCGTCACGCAGGCCATGTCCAACACCACCCAAGTGCTGCAAGCCGCCACCGGCGAAACGCTGCAATGCCTGATCCCGGTGGAGATCGGCCCCATCAACTCCCTGGCCCCGCTGATTGCGGCGGCACAGTCTCAAGGCAAGCTGTGGGTGGTCAATGGCGATGGGGCCGGGCGTGCGGTGCCCGAACTGCCCCAAACCACCTACGCCGGCAGCGCCACGCTGCCCCCCAGCCCGGCGGCACTGGCCAGCGATTCGGCAGTGCCCGCCCAGCTTGAATCCGCCGTGCTCCAAGCCAGCACGGCCACCAAGGTGGAGTCCCTGGCCGGGGGCGTGGTGGCCGCCTTTGGGGGCTACAGCGGCCTGGCCATGTGGCCCTCCACCGCGGCCAACGGCCATGCCCTGAGCGGCAGCTACATCGCCAACACCCTGGTGCAGACCCGTGACCTCGGGCTGTTGCTGCTGGGGGCCACGCAGCCCTTGTCCACCACCCAGGTGGCGGAGGCCATTGCCCTGCTGACCCAGCGCAGCACCGATGTGCTGGCGCAGAACTTCTACATCACCAGCGTGACGCAGGCCACCTCCAGCGCGTCGCTGGACTGTGGGGTGATCCGCCTGGACAACACGCCCCACCCCGACCACAGCACCGACACCCGCTACCTGTACAACATGAATGAGAACCTCATCATGTACAACACGGCCACCGCGGTGCCCGATGCCGTGGCCCCCGACTCCATCTGCTACTACTCCGAAGGCACCGGGCAGGGCTTTTCCAATGCGTCGGATGACCTGGCGCTGTACTTCGACGCCACCACCGGGCAAAGCACCGGGGTGGCCGTCAGCGTGATCCGGGTGCGCACGGCCCCCGCGCTGTACCAGGCCCCGGGGGTTCTGGCGTCTTTTGCCAGCCTGCTCAGAAGCATCGGCTACGCCGGCGCATTGCCGTCGGCCTGAGCACCATGGGCGAGGCCGACCTTTACCGTGACCGCCTGGCCCTGGCCCTGGAAGCCGCGGGCCTGGACCTGTGGGAAAACAACCTGCTCACCGGCGAGGTCACCCGCAAGGCGTCGCAGACCTATCTGAGCCTGGGCTACAACGAACAAGAGTCCGCAGCCCACTTGGAACAGGTCTTTCAACTGATGCACCCAGACGACGTCGGAGAGGTCAAGGCGTCGGTCGACGCCCACCTGTCGGGCCGCACACCGCAATACCGTTGCGAATTCCGCCTCAAGGCCAAGGATGGGCGCTGGGTGTGGTTTGCCAATTACGGCAAGGTGATGGATGCCCATGCCGACACGCCGGGCCAGCGCTTCATCGGCGTGACCTTCAACATCGACGACCGCAAGCGCCGCGAGCAGGAGATGGAAGACATCAACCGCCAGCTGGCCGAAAAAAACGCCCTGCTCGAAAGCTACAACCTCCAACTGGAACTGCTGGCCACCACCGACTCGCTGACCGGCCTGGTCAACCGGCGTCGGCTGATGGAGCTGGGCGTGAGCGAATGCAAACGGGCCGAACGTTTCCGCCATGCGCTGTCGCTGTTGATGATCGACATCGACTTCTTCAAGGCCGTCAACGACGCCTGGGGCCACCAGGTGGGCGACCACGTCATTTGTGCCGTGGCCGACGCCTGTGCCCAACGCGTTCGCCAGGGGGTGGACACGGTGGCCCGCGTGGGGGGTGAAGAGTTCGTGGTGCTGCTGCCCGAAACCGGGCACGCCCAAGCCCATGCGCTGGCCGAAACGCTGCGGCAGGCGGTGGCGGCGCAACCCGTGTCGGTGAACGACCGGGGCGAGCTGGTGCACTTCACCGTCAGCATTGGCGTGGCCACCCACAGCATGGGTGGCCCCGACGCCTTCGAACTCCTGCTCAACCAGGCCGACAAGGCCTTGTACAAGGCCAAACAGGCCGGACGCAACCAGGTTCAAGGGCCACCGAACACCGTCTGAGCGGAAACACCCGCCGCCATCCGCACCTCAGGCACGATTCGTGCGCTAATGCTTGCATGGTTCGTTTGCATGCACACATTGGCCTGTCCTACAACGTGGCCGCCCCTGGGGCGGACTTCATCTTCAACATCCAGGCCGCACGCACCGCGCAGCAGCGCGTGGTGTCCGAGCGCTTGAGCATCCAGCCCTCGCGCGGCATGACCGAGAGCACCGACGCCGTCACCGACAACCGCATCCTGCGCCTGTCGGCCCCGGCGGGTCGGCTGGACATCACCTACCAATGCACCGTGGATGTGCGCCACCACCGCGCCGAACCGGCGCAGGTGCCCGAGGTGCCGCTGGCCGAGCTGCCCGACAGCGTGCTGCCCTACCTGTACCCCAGCCGCTACTGCCCGTCGGACGCGCTGGGCAGCATGGTCATGGGCCTGTTCGGCCAACTGCCACGGGGCTACCTGCGCGTGCAGGCGGTGCAGGACTGGGTGCAACGCCAGGTGGCGTTCAAGTCCAACACCAGCCACTCGGGGACCTCGGCGCTGGACACGCTGCGCGACCGCCAGGGCGTGTGCCGTGACTTTGCCCACCTGATGATCGCGCTGTGCCGGGCCCTCAACATCCCGGCACGCTTCACCACCGGCATCGACTACGGGGCCGACCCCGCCCTGGGCCCGCCCGATTTCCACGCCTACGTGGAGGTGTACCTGGGCGGGCGCTGGTACATCTTCGACCCCTCGGGCACCGCCATCCCCATGGGGTTCATCCGCATCGGCAC
>DASUON010000366.1:0-2954 GCA_036276615.1 Burkholderiaceae bacterium | reverse complement strand
CGACGGCGCCCACCATCTCCATCTGAATGTCTTGTGTCGGGTTCATGTTGCTCCTCGTGTTGGAACAAATTATGGTTATGACTCATAACCAAAACAAGACTTCATGAGGTGGATTTCATCGGTGTTTTCCCTGTACCCGGTCGGCACCCATGTGGGTGAAACAGGCGGCAAAACACCGTGGGGCGTGAACGATCTTCGCCCCGCCGATGGGCGCGCATGGCGCGATGGCTCCGCCGCTCAGCCCTGGCGCGGCGCCCGCATGCGGTGCGCGGCCCCCATGGCCAGCACACACAACAGGGCCAGCATCAGAAAGGTCTCGTGGAAGGCGGCCATGCGCCCTTCGCCGGGCACGCCCGCGGCGGCCTGGCTCACCAGCGTGGCCCCGTGGGCCGCCAGCCGCCACTCCAGCACAATGCCGCACAGGCTCACGCCCACCGCCCCGCCCAGCATGCGGGTGAAGCTGACCACGCTGGCCCCCGCCGGGATGTCGCCCTTGTGCAGGTCACGCAAGGCCACCAGGTTGAGGGAGGACAGGATCATCCCCAGCCCCACGCGCCCCAGCACCGACCAGGCCACCAGCTCCGCCACCACCCAGCCGTCGGCGGGCGGCGCCAGGGTGATCATCAACGCGAACGACAGCGCCAGCAGCAGCAGGCCCAGGGTCACCATGCGCTCGGGCAAGCGGTCGGCCAGTCGGCCCGACAGCGCCAGCGTGGCGGCCAGCACCAACCCGGCGGGCAACAGGATCAAGCCCACCGACGACGCCGACATGCGCAACCCCATTTGCAGGTACACCGGAATGAGGTAGGTGGAGCCGAACAGCGCGGTGCCGTAGATGACGGCCACCACATTGCCCATGGCAAAGGCCCGCACCGCAAACAAGGCCGGGGGAATGAGGGGCTGCACCGTGGCCGCGTGGGCGTGGGCCCGCCCCGCCAACCGTCGCTGCCACCACACGAACACCGCCACACAGGCCAGCGCCATCCCGCCCAGCACCAGGGACTCGGCAAGCCCGCCATGGCGCACATGCACCAGGGCATTGATGAGGCCCAGCGACCCCAGCGTGACCAGCACCAGGCCCTTGACGTCCAGGCTCCCGGCATCCCGCCCCGCCGCCACCCCGCCCGGGGCCGTGACTGGCACATAACGCTGCCCGAGCCACAGCGAGGCCAGGCAAAACGGCACCACCATGAAGAAGATGGAGCGCCACCCGAACCCATCCACCAACAGCCCGCCCACGCTGGGGCCGATGGCCGGGGCCAACACCACGCCCATGCCAAAAATGCCACTGGCCCGCCCCCGCTCGTCCGGCCCGAAGGCCCGCAGGATGATGATGGCCGGGATGGGCTGCACCACGCCCGCGGCCAGGCCCTCGGCCACACGCGCGGCCAGCACCAGCGGGTAGGCCTGCGCCAGCCCGCCCACCACGCCACCGGCCAGCAGCAACAGCATGCAGGCGGCGTAGGTGCGGCGGTAGCCAAAGCGGCCCAGCAGCCATGGCGTGGTCAGCATGGACACGGTCATGGCCGCCATGAAGCCCGAGGTGACCCACTGCGCCCGGTCCTGCCCCAGCGTGAAATGCCGACTCAGGTCCGGGATGGCCACGTTCACGATGGTGGACGACATGACCGAGGCCATGGTGCCCACCATCACCGCGAACAGCAGCATCCAGCGGTAACGCGGGCCATGGCGGGCCGACAGCGCGGCCAGTGATCCGTCGTCCGTCGTTGCCACGCTCACCCTTCCAGCAACTCGGCCAGGCGGCGCGCCACCCAGGTGGCCTCGTCCGGGGTCAGGCCGCTGTCGGGGCTTTGCAGCCCTTGCGACAGGCTGTGCACCACGTCGCTGTGGGTCACGCCCAGCCGGTCGCGGTGCATGCAGGCGGGCTCCACCAGCATCTGTGCGGTGTCTTCACACAGCTCGTAGCGGGCCAGGATGTGGGCCCAGGGTTCGGTGGGCTTGAGCCGCCCGGGCGGGGTGAACAGGGCCACGAACGATTCGGGCACCCGCACTTGACTGTCGGGATGGGGGGTGTGCATGGCCGTCATCATGCCGTTGAAACGATGTCCCCCGGGCTTAATGGGTGCTTCAGCTTCATTGCGTTCAATCCCTCCACCAGCAGTTGCTGGGAACACCCCACAAGGAAGCTTGTCATGAAATCGATTGTTGTCTCCGCTGCTTTGCTCGCCGTTGCCGGCATGGCCTTCGCTGAACCCGCTTGCAATGCCCCCAAGGACAAGTGGATTCCCGAAGCCCAGTTCAAGAAGACGGCCGAAGACCAGGGCTACCAGATCAAGACCTTCAAGATCAACAAAGGCCAGTGCTACGAAATCTACGGAGTGAAGGACGGCAAGAAAGTCGAGCACTTCTTTGACCCCGCCACCGGCGCCCGCGTGACCCAATAACCCGCCCCACTGAGCGATGAACCCAAAAGATCTGAATGACACCCAGCGCCCCGTCTGGGACCTGTTTGTCCGCATCTTCCATTGGACGCTGGTCGGTTGTGTGCTGCTCAACTACGTCGTCCTGGAAGAGGGTGAAACACCCCACCAGTGGGTCGGCTATCTGGCCTCGACCCTGGTGATGGCACGGATCGTCTGGGGGTTCATCGGCTCACGCCATGCCCGCTTTTCCGACTTCTTCCCAACACCCTCGCGCCTGAAACACCACGTGCGCGCCATGCTCACCCGCCAGCCCGACCACCACTGGGGCCACAACCCCCTGGGCGCGATGATGATGCTGCTGCTGATGTCGCTGGTGCTGTCGCTCGGCGTCACCGGCTGGATGCAAGGCACCGACGCCTACTTTGGCGAGGAATGGCTGCAGGAACTGCACGAACTGCTGGCCAACACCCTGGTGCTGTCGGCGGGCTTGCACGCCCTGGCCGCGTTGGTCATGGGCCGCATCGAGCGCACCCGCCTCGTCAAGGCCATGGTCACCGGCGTGAAGGAACG
>DASUON010000365.1:0-2479 GCA_036276615.1 Burkholderiaceae bacterium | reverse complement strand
GCTGACGTCGTCCAACCCGAACATTGGTGACTTCACGGTGCAGCTCGACATGGAAACCGCCACCCAGTTCGGCACCGCCTACGCGGTGACCAACCTGGTGCAAGATGGGTACACCTCGGGGCAATTGACCGGGGTGGAGATCGACAACAAGGGCATCATCACGGCCCGCTATTCGAACGGCCAGACCGAGCCCATGGGCCAGATCGCGCTGGCGGACTTTGGTAGCGTGCAGGACCTGGGTCAGACCAACGGCGGTTACTGGGTGGAAACCTTCAGCTCCGGCCCGCCGAGCTTTGGTGCCCCGGGGGCCGGCAAACGGGGCCTGGTGCAGTCCGGCGCGCTGGAAGCCTCCAACGTGGACCTGACGGCCGAACTGGTCAACATGATCACCGCACAGCGCAGTTACCAGGCCAACGCCCAGACCATCAAGACGATGGACCAGGTCTTGTCCACGCTGGTGAACCTGCGTTGATGTGGGTGTGGGCTGTTTGCACTGAGCGAGGAACACCATGGACCGCATGATTTACACCGCCATGTCTGGGGCCAATGCCGCCATGCACCGGCAACAGGTGCTCTCGCACAACCTGGCCAACGTCAACACCAATGGTTTCCGGGCGGAGCTGGCCACTTTCCGCGCCGTGCCGCTGCGCGGGGACGGCGCCAGCACGCGGGTGCAGGCACTGGAGGCCACGGCGGGGCACCTGGATACACCGGGCAGCATGACCTCGACCGGTCGCAGCCTGGACGTGGCGGCGGTGGGCAATGCCTACTTTGCCATTCAGGGCCTGGACGGCACCGAGGCCTACACCCGTGCGGGTGCTTTGCAGGTGTCGGCCACTGGCGAGTTGGTGGGGCAGGCGGGGCTGCCCATGCTGGACACCGGGGGGGCGCCTATCAGCATTCCCGAGAATGCACAGGTGTCGATGGCGGCGGATGGCACGGTGAGTGCCCAGGTGCCGGGCCAGGTGGCCAGCCAGGTGGGGCGGCTCAAACTGGTGACGCCGAACGAGGAGGTGTTGCTCAAACGCGGCGCCGATGGGCTGTTCCGCAGCGTGGATGAACAACCTTTGCCACAAGACCCGGACGCGCGTTTGGCCGATGGCATGTTGGAGGGCTCGAACGTCAACCCGATCGAGGCCATGGTGGGCATGATTTCGGTGGCGCGCCAGTTCGAAATGCAGATGAAGATGCTGCAAAACGCCGAGAAGAACGACCAGAGTGCCAGCCAGTTGCTGAGCCTCAACGGCTGACCTGAGCCGCTAACCCTAGGAGCATTGCCATGATCAATTCGCTGCAAATTGCCAAGACCGGCATGCAGGCCCAGCAGACCCAGCTGGATGTGATTTCACACAACCTGGCGAACGTGGCCACGTCGGGCTTCAAGCGTGGCACGGCCCAGTTCGAAGACCTGATTTACCAGAACCTGCGTCAAGTGGGCGGCAACACCAGCGAGCAGACCGAACTGCCCACCGGCCTGCAACTGGGCCTGGGGGTGCGCACCGTGGCCACCGCCCGCACCTACACCCAGGGCAACTTGCAGGAAAGCAGCAACAACCTGGATGTGGCCATCAATGGCAACGGGTTTTTCCAGATCGAAATGCCCGATGGCAGCACCGCCTACACGCGGGATGGCTCCTTCAAGGTCGATGCACAGGGCCAATTGGTCAACAGCAGTGGCTACCGGGTGTTGGGCGGCGTGACGCTGCCGATTGACGCGCGCAGTGTGACGATAGGCAAAGACGGCGTGGTCAGTGTGATCATCGGCAACAACCCGACGCCACAACAGGCCGGCACCATTGAGCTGGCCAACTTCATCAACCCGGCGGGGTTGGAGCCGCGTGGTCAGAACCTGTTTTCTGAAACCACCGCCTCGGGCAACCCCACCACGGGTGCCCCCAGTTCAGAAGGCATGGGGCAGGTGTTGCAGGGTTTTCTGGAGTCGTCCAACGTGAACGTGGTGCAGGAGTTGGTGAACATGATCCAGACCCAGCGCGCGTACGAAATGAACTCCAAGTCGATCCAGACGTCCGATCAGATGCTGCAACGACTGACGCAACTGTGAGCGACCGCCTGAGGCCTGTGGGAGACTTTGCATGAAATCCGTTGTGTTGACCGGCCGTTGGGCGGTCGTGTGCGCCGCTCTGGCGACGCTGGGGGGGTGCAACACCCTGTCGCAAGTGCCGGACGTGGATTTGGCCAAGGCGCCGCAGCAGATCGCCTACCCGCAGGCCCAGCCAGCGGCGCAGCCGGCCGCGCAGCCGGTCACCGGCAGTTTGTATTCGACCGCGACGTTCCGCCCGGCGTTCGAGGACCACCGTGCCCGCCTGGTGGGGGACTCGATCACCGTGCGCATCCAGGAAAGCCTGAGCGCGTCACAGGCGTCCACCTCCACCGTGAACCGGGAGTCCGAGCTGGGCGCGTCGGTGTCGGCGTTGCCGTTTGTGAGCGCCACCAGTTCGCTGTTGGGCAAATTGAGCGC
>DASUON010000364.1:0-2081 GCA_036276615.1 Burkholderiaceae bacterium | reverse complement strand
CCCATGGCGTCAAGCTGCTGAGCCTGTTCAACGACTTCTACCAAGGCGACGCCGTGAGCCCCCGCCCGCTGTTTGCGCGAGACGCCGCCACCGCCACGGAGGCCACATGACCACAGCCGTGTCCGCCACCGTGTCCGCTCTGCCAGAGGCCGTGTCCGAGCTGCCCGGCGCGGTGTCGTCCTGGCCCGGGGCCGATGCCGCGCCCCTGCGCAAGGCCACCGAGCTGAACGCCCGCCCCAGCGCCACCTACGCCGACAAACTGGCCGCCACCGAGGCGCTGCTGCGCCAGGCTGCCACCGACTTCACCACGCCCGACGGACAGGTGCAGGTCGTCCAGGCCCACAGCCTGGGGGCTGAAGACGTGGTGGTGGCCCACATCCTGCAGCGCCTGAACCTGCCCATTGCCGCCTTTGTGCTGGAAACCGGGGCCCTGCACGCCGAAACCCTGGCTCTGCTGGAACGCACCCGCCAAGCCCAGCCCGAACGCCTGCGCGTCTACCAACCCCAGGCCGAGGCCGTGGTGCAGTTTGTGCAGCGCCATGGTGCCGACGCCATGTACCAGAGCATCGAGCTGCGCAAGGCCTGCTGCGGCGTGCGCAAGATGGAACCGCTGGCCCGCGCCCTGGCCGGACAACGCGCCTGGATCACCGGCCTGCGCCGCGAACAGTCCGGCGCCCGTGCCGACGTGCCCGCCATCGAGCCCGACCGCTCGGGCGACGTGGAACGCACCAAGTTCAACCCCCTGGCCGACTGGACCTGGGGCGACGTGTGGCACTACATCGCCACCCACGGCGTGGACTACAACCCGCTGCACGACCGGTTCTTCCCCAGCATCGGCTGCGCGCCCTGCACCCGCGCCATCAGCCTGGGCGAGGACTTCCGCGCCGGCCGCTGGTGGTGGGAAGACGAAGCTGCGAAAGAATGTGGACTGCACGCCAAGAAAGCCTGAACCATGAACGCCCCCCTCTCCCTTGACAGGCTCCAGGAGCCCACCGCCACGCCCAGCACCGCCATGAGCGAACACCACCTCAACAACACCCACCTGGACGCGCTGGAAGAAGAAACCATCTTCATCCTGCGCGAAGTGGCCGCCACCTTCGAGCGCCCCGCCCTGCTGTTCTCGGGCGGCAAGGACTCGCTGGTCATGCTCAAGTGCGCCGAAAAGGCCTTTGGCACCAAAGCGAGTGGCGGCGGCCTGCCCTACCCGCTGCTGATGATCGACACCGGCCACAACTTCCAGGAAGTGACCGATTTCCGCGACTTCCGTGCCCAGGAACTGGGTGCCCAGCTCATCGTGCGCAGTGTGGAAGACAGCATGGCCCGCGGCACCGTGCGCCTGGCCCACCCGGGCGAGAGCCGCAATGCCCACCAGTCGGTCACGCTGCTGGAGGCCATTGAAGAGTTCCGCTTCGACGCCCTCATTGGCGGTGCCCGCCGCGACGAGGAAAAGGCCCGCGCCAAGGAACGCATCTTTTCCCACCGCGACAGCTTCGGCCAATGGCAACCCAAGGCCCAGCGCCCCGAGCTGTGGACGCTGTTCAACACCCGCATCCAGCCGGGGGAACACTTCCGCGTGTTCCCCATCAGCAACTGGACCGAGCTGGACGTGTGGCAGTACATCGCCCGCGAAAACATCGCCCTGCCCAGCCTGTACTACAGCCACAAGCGCGAAGTGGTGGAGCGCAAGGGCCTGCTGGTGCCGGTGACCCCCCTCACCCCGCCGCGCGAGGGCGAAACCGTGGTGGTGCGCGACGTGCGTTTCCGCACCGTGGGCGACATCACCTGCACCTGCCCCGTGGCCAGCACCGCCGCCACGCCGCAGGACATCGTGATCGAGACCCTGGCCGCTGACGTGTCCGAGCGCGGAGCCACCCGCATGGACGACCAGACCAGCGAAGCCTCCATGGAAAAACGCAAGAAGGACGGGTATTTCTGATGACTACCAATTCGATAGCTGCTCACGCTTTCAATGAAAGCGCTACAAGCCAAAAAGACACTCAAAATGCCCTGCGCTTCATCACCTGCGGCAGCGTGGACGACGGCAAAAGCACCCTCATCGGTCGCCTGCTGGTGGACACCCA
>DASUON010000363.1:0-2022 GCA_036276615.1 Burkholderiaceae bacterium | reverse complement strand
GTTTGACCTCGGTGTTGGTGCGCACCAGGCAGAAGATCCACTCGCCGTACTGGCCCAGCGTGGTCCAGGTCTTCTGGCCGTTGACGATGTAGTGGTCGCCCACCCGCTCGGCGCGGGTCTTGACGGAGGCGAGGTCAGAGCCCGAACCCGGCTCGCTGTAGCCCTGGCTCCACCACACTTCGCCGCTGGCGATGCCGGGCAAAAAGCGCTGCTGCTGCTCCGGGGTGCCAAAGGCCATGATGACCGGGGCCACCATCACCGGCCCAAAGGGCACGATGCGCGGCGCACCGGCCAGGGCGCATTCCTCTTCGAACAAATGCTTTTGCACCGCGGTCCAACCCGGGCCGCCGAACTGCTGGGGCCAGCCAAAACCCAGCCAGCCCTTGGCCCCCAGGATCTTGGCCCAACGTTGCAGGTCGTCGCGGCTCAGGCGCAGGGCGTTGTGCACCTTGTGGGCAATGTCTGCGGGCAGGTGGGCACGCACCCAGGTGCGCACCTCTTCGCGAAACGCTTGTTCTTCGGGCGTGAAGGCCAGATCCATGCACATGTCTCCATCGGCATTTGAAAGGAGACTTTTTTAGCACGGTCGTTCGGTTTTGGGTTGTCCACGGCGGGACAACCCGGGGTAAACCCCAGTCAGTCGCCGCTGGCAGGCGGGGTAAGCCCCAACTGCTGGCACACGTCGGCCAGCGTGGTGCGCAGGGTGGACACTTCGGCCTCCAGCGCGGCCACCCGGCGGGTGAGGGTGATCACCTCGCCCTCGGTGGCGGTGGAGCCAGTGGCCCCCGCCTGGGCGGCCAGGGCCTGGTTGTCCACCGGGCCGCACAGCAGGTGGGCCCAGCGCTGTTCGCGGGCACCCGGTGCCCGGGGCAGCTTGATCACCAGCGGGCCGCCTTTGTCCTCACTGCGGTCTTGCAGCTCTTCCAAAAAGGCGTCCACCGACGAGATGTCGGCAAACCGGTGCCAGCGCTCGGCGTTGATGCGCAGCTCACCCGCCGTCTGCGGGCCGCGCAGCATCAGCAGACCCAGCAGCACGGCGGACTGGTCGGGCACCCCCACGCCGCGCACAAAGTTGTGGCTGTAGCGGGGCACGCGGGCACCGCTCTGTTCCACCACCAGGGCCAGGGACTTGAGCTCGTCAATGGCCTCGGCGGCTTCGGCTTCGGTGATGTTCATCACCGGGTCGCGGGTGGTTTTCTGGTTGCAGCCGGTCAGCAGGGCCTGCATGGACAGGGGGTAGCTGTCGGGCACGGTGCGGGCTTTTTCCATCAGCGTGGCCAGCACGCGGGCTTCGGTGGCAGACAGGGGGCGGAGGTCGGGGCGCAGGGTAGGGTTCATTACACTCGGGCGGACATGAAAAACATCGTCATTCTCATCTCTGGCGGGGGGTCCAACATGGCCGCCATCGTCCGCCACGCCCAGCGCCACGATTGGGCGCAACGCCTGGGTGCGCGTGTGGCAGCGGTCATCAGCAACAAAGCCGACGCCGGTGGCTTGAAGTTTGCCGCCGAGCAGGGCCTGCCCACCGCCGTGGTGGACCACAAGGCCCACCCCAGTCGCGAAGCCTTTGACGCCGCGCTGAGCGCCGAAATCGACCGCCTGGGCGGCCAGGGCCGCCCAGAGGGCAAGCCCGATCTGGTGGTGCTGGCGGGCTTCATGCGCATCCTCACGCCCGGCTTTGTGGCGCATTACGCCGGGCGCATGCTCAACATCCACCCCAGCCTGTTGCCCGCATTCCCCGGCTTGAACACCCATCAACGGGCCATTGACATGGGTTGTCGTTTTGCCGGGGCCACCGTGCACCGGGTGACGGCGGAGCTGGACCATGGCGACATCCTCGCGCAGGCGGTTGTGCCCATCCTGCCCGGCGACACCGCGCAGGTGCTGGCCGCACGGGTGCTGACGCAGGAGCACCTGATGTACCCGCAGGCTGTGGAAGATGTGTTGAAGGCTTGAAAGGCTCAACGCTCTGCCAAGGCCAGCTTGGCGGCCATGGCGGCAAAGGCCGCCGCAAAGCCACGG
>DASUON010000362.1:0-2117 GCA_036276615.1 Burkholderiaceae bacterium | reverse complement strand
GCCTTCCTGGTGCTCACCGGCGTCAAGATGTGGTGGGCCGCAGGCAAGGACGAGGGCCTGGACGACAACCCTGCCCTCAAGCTGCTGCGCAAGCTGTTGCCCATCAGCAAGCACTACGACGGCGAGAAGTTCTGGACCGTGGAAAACGGCGTGAAGATCGCCACCCCGCTGCTGATGGTGGTGGCCCTGGTGGGGCTGACCGACGTGATTTTTGCCGTGGACTCCATCCCGGCCATCTTCGCCATCACCCAGGACCCGTTCATCGTGCTCACCAGCAACGTGTTCGCCATTTTGGGGTTGCGGGCCATGTTCTTCCTGCTGCAGGCCGCCGCCAGCCGCTTCCACCTGTTGAACTACGGGCTGGCGGTGATCCTGGTGTTCATCGGCACCAAGATGATGCTGATCGACGTGTTCAAGATCCCCGTGGCCGTGTCGCTGGGCGTGGTGCTGGGCATCCTGGCCCTCACCATGGTGTGGAGCGCCAAGACCGCGCCCAACACCTGAGGTGTTGGCGGGGGCCGTCGCTATCATGCCCCTGCCATGACCATCCGCCGACTGCACATTGCCGATGCCACCCGCTTTCGGGCCCTGAGGTTGCGTGCACTGCGTGAACACCCCGAAGCCTTTACATCCAGTTTTGAAGAAGCCGTGCACCGTCCATTGGAGGACTCCGTGCGGCGCCTCGCCCCAGACGCCGACGAGCGCTTCTGGGGCGCGTTCGATGGCGAAATGTTGGTGGGGATGGTCGGGCTTCACCCAGAACAAAGCGCCAAGACGCGCCACAAGGCCAAGGTGGTGGCGATGTATGTCGCGCCAGAACACACCCGACGTGGCATTGGCAAGGCGTTGCTCCACGCGTTGGTGGCACAGGCCCGAACTGACGGGTTGGAGTCGCTGACGCTGACCGTCACCGCGGGCAACCACGAGGCCGAACGCTTGTACGCAGATGTGGGCTTTGTGTCCTTTGGGATTGAGCCGCGGGCCATCAAGGTGCAGAACCAGTGTTTTGGCAAAAACCACATGCGCCTTGACCTCACCCCGTGACCGTGTGACCCTCTCTTGTATGCCGTTGTCCCGCCGCACATTCACCACACCGTTGGCGCTGCTCGTTTGCCTTGCGTTGGCGGGCTGCGCCTCGTTGCATGGCAGCCCACCCGCCGCCGGGGTTGCGGCTCCGTTGCCTGCGGCCACGTTCACCCCGCCGGAGCCCCCGTCCGGCTACACCCCCAAAACCGTGGCCTTTGCCGCGCGCGACATGGTGGCCGCGGCCCACCCGCTGGCGGTGCAAGCGGGGCTGGACATGCTGGCCCAGGGCGGCAGCGCGGTGGACGCGGCCATTGCCGTGCAGATGGCGCTGGGGGTGGTGGAGCCGCAGTCCTCCGGCATCGGTGGCGGCGCGTTTTTGCTGCACTTCGACCCCGCCCACCCCGCCGCCCCCGTCCAGGCCTGGGACGGGCGCGAAACCGCCCCCGCCGCGGCCACGCCCGACCAGTTCCTGGCCCCCGATGGCCAACCCCTGCCCTTCACCCAGGCGGTGGATGGCGGCCTGTCGGTGGGTGTGCCCGGCGTGCTGCGCATGCTGGAGGCCGCGCACCGCCAGCACGGGCGCTTGCCCTGGGCCACCTTGTTCCAGCCCGCCATCCGCCTGGCCGAGCAGGGATTTGCGGTGTCGCCGCGCCTGCACGCGGTGGTGGCCTCGGTGGCCGAGCGCATGCGGGCCCAGGCGGCGCTGGGCCATGCCTCGGGCGTGGCCATGGCGCGGCAGTTTCTGGATGCACAGGGGCAGCCCAAGGCGGTGGGCACCCGGCTCACCCACCCCGCGCTGGCCGACACCCTGCGCCGCGTGGCGGCGGGCGGGGCCGATGCGTTTTACCGCGGCGACATTGCCGCCGACCTGGTGGCCGCGGTGCGCAACCACCCCACCCGCCCGGGCCGCCTGACGCTGGCGGACGTGGCGGGTTATCAAGAAAAATTGCGCTCTCCCGCTTGTTTTATCTACAAAGTTCGCTATCAAATGTGTGGCATGCCGCCCCCCAGCTCGGGGGGGATTGCGGTGGGCCAGATCCTGGGCCTGCTGGAGCGGCTGCCCGCGCCCGCTCAAGCCAACGCCGCCGAGT
>DASUON010000361.1:0-7877 GCA_036276615.1 Burkholderiaceae bacterium | reverse complement strand
GCTGTTGGGGGCCAGCGGATTTGTGGGGCGCGCATTGTCCCGCGCATTGGTGGCCGCAGGGCATGAAATTCGTCCCATTTCCCGCCGACATGGCGTGAATGTGTCGGAACTGGTTCAACCCCAGGCTTGGCGGCCTTGGCTCCAAGGGGTGGATGCCGTCGTCAATGCCGTGGGCATCATCACCCCAGGGGCGGGGCAGCACTTCGACGTGCTGCACACCCAGGTGCCGCAGGCCCTGTTCCGCGCCTGTGCGCAGGAGGGGGTTCGCCGTGTGGTTCAGATTTCGGCCTTGGGGGCTGACGTGCGCGCGTTTTCGGCCTTTCACCGGAGCAAACGGGCGGCCGATGACGCGCTGCGCGGCATGGACCTGGAGGGGGTTGTTTTGCGGCCATCGCTCATCCACGGACCGGGTGGCGCCAGTGCGGGTTTGTTCATGCGCGTGGCCCGTTGGCCACGCATTCCCGTGTTGGGCGATGGCGATCAGGCCATTCAGCCGGTTCACATCAGCGACGTGGTGGACGCGGTCCAGGCCTGCCTGGCGTCTGCACGGCCCCCGCAGACCGTGGATGTGGTGGGGCCGCAGACGTTCAGCATGGCCCAGTGGCTGCAAACCCTGCGGCAGGCGCAGGGCTTGGGTGCGGCGGGCTTGCTGCCCGTGCCCTGGCCGCTGGCGCTGGCCGCGGCCCGGGTGCTGGGTCGGATGCCTCCCTTCTATCCCTTGCTCACGCTGGACAACCTGCGCATGTTGCGTGGCGGTGGGGGAGCCGGGTACAGCGTCGAACCTTTGACGGCCCTGTTGGGGCGCCCGCCCCGGCCATGGACGGCCGCACGGCTTTCATTGCTTGATGAAGAAGGAGACATGGCATGAGCTACCTCAGCTGGAAGGCGCTGCACGTCCTCAGCATGGTGTTGCTGTTTGGCACCGGCTTGGGCAGTGCGTTTTACAAATGGATGGCCGACCGCCATGGCGAGTTGGCCCACATGGCGGTGACCAACCGGCATGTGGTGTTGGCCGACTGGGTGTTCACCACGCCGACGGTGATTTTTCAGCCCCTCAGCGGTCTGTGGATGCTGCACCTGATGGGGTGGCCGTGGACCACCCCGTGGGTGCTGTTCAGCCTGGCCCTGTATACCGTTGCGGGCCTGTGCTGGCTGCCGGTGGTGTGGATGCAAATCCGCATGCGGCAACTGACGGACGCGGCACTGGCCGCCTCGCTCGCACCGCCAGCCGCCGGAGGTGCCGAGCAGAACGACCACTGGCGTGTGGAGTACAGGCAACTGGCCCGCTGGTGGTTCGCGTTGGGGGTGCCTGCGTTCACATCCATGGTGGTTGTGGTGGTGCTGATGGTGTTCAAACACATTCCATGGGGGCAGTCATGAACGGGGTCATGGGTCGCGTGTTGGGCGAGGGGTGGGCGTCGCTGCATCCGGGTTTGCAGGCGCACCATCGCTTGGGTGCCACATGTGATGACGGGCACATGGACGTTGAGTTTCCGTGGTTCATGCGGCCTGTGCTGGCGGTGCTGGGCGGGTGCGGCATCCTGGTGAACCGGGCCGAGGCCGCGGTGCACACCGTGGTGCACAAGCACATGGAGGCTGAGGGCTTGCAGTGGCGGCGCACCCTCACGTTTGCCAACGGGCGGCGGCTGCACTTCAACAGCGTGTGGACGAGCTCGCGCGACGGGGAGCTGGTGGAGTACGTCAACCGCGTCTTGGGCTTGCGGATGGCGGTGCGCGTGGTGGAGGGGCGGCTGCACTATGAGGGCTTGAGCCTGGTTTTTCGGTGGGGGCAGCGGTGTTGGCATGTCCCCGAGTGGCTGGGGTTGGGGCACACCGTCATTGAGGAAGTGGGGTTGGACGACACGCACTTTCGCATGGACTTTCGCCTCATCCACCCCTGGTTCGGGCAGGTGTTTCGGTATGCGGGGCGTTTCGAGGCCCGGTGAGGTTGGTTGCCGCAGGCGCGGTGCTTTCGCCGCTGCCCGTGTGCCTCGTCACCACCAGCACCCAGAGGGCGGTTACAGCCGCCAGCAGTCGCCTTGCATGGGTTGGTCACGCACCGGCCACACGGGGCACAGCATTTGCACCACCTCCATCAGGCCCAGCCATTCGGCAATCGGGTCCACACCGACGTTGGTGGTTGCGCTCGGCTTGAAAGGGATGCCCGCTTCGCGTGCCAGCGGCATCTGGGCCTCAGCCCCTTGTCGCATGGTTTCGGGTTTGGCGTCAGTGTCAACCGAGGAGTTCATGGAACAAATCCAGTTGGTTGAACAGAGCAAAATACTCACGCAACTCGGTCATGTCGAGGGATGGACGGTGCCGTTGCATGAGGGCGCGAATGTCGTCCAAGTCCCGGGTGCGTGTGGCATCGTTGGTGAAGCCTTGCAGCTTGAAGCCGATCAACCCCTCCACACTGATGACGCGCAAACGGCCCATGGGCGTTTCGCGTGGCGTTGCCTGCGCCAGCAGGCGGCGTGCGAGCGGACGATGCGCATACAGCAAATCCAATCCTTCCATGCCACGCACGTAGTTGGCTGCGTCCTCACTGCGGTACAGGCATTGGTAGCCCAAATTCAGCAGCGCGTCGTGTACTTCATTGGCCGCTTCGGCTGCAACCAGGAAATCAACATCTTTGGTGGCGCGAATCACCTGGTGTGCCGCGACCGCCAAGCCTCCAATGAGCGCCGGCTCAGTACCGCTGAGGGCGAACATGGTTAATGCTTCGCGGATTTGTTCTGCCAGGTTGGGCATGGGTTCCGGGTGGGAATGGGCGTGTGGGGATCATAGTGCCGACGTGAAGGCCAGCCGCACCACCGGCACCATCTGCCCCACATCCAGCCCGGCGGCGTTTTTCATGGGGGGTGGGGTGAACTCTGCCAGCGCGGCTCGGGCGTCTTCGTCCAGCCAGCCCAGTTGCTCGAGCACGGCGGCCACGGCCACCATCAGGGCCTTCAGGTTGCCGTCGGCCACCTTGGCGGCCAGGGCCACGCCACGGCTGCGGCTGGCGATGGCCTGCACGCCGTCGGCGCCCACTTTGCACACCCAGTCGCCTCGCCCGGCGCGGGCCAGGGTCAGGTCGTTGCGGCCTTGGCCACTGACCATTTCAGGGTGCTGGGCCATGGCGGTGGCAATGCGGCATGGGCCTTTGCCGTATACGGGGTCGGGTTCGACCAGGGTCAGGCGGGCAAAGGCGTGGGCCAGGGCGGGCAGGGGCAGGGCGTAATTGGGGGCACTGCACCCATCCACGCCCATCACCAGCGCTGACGCAGGAACCCCGGTGAAGTGCACCACGCTGTCGCGGATGGCCTGTTGCACCGGGTGGGCGGGGTCCAGGTATCCCGCCAGGGGCCAGCCTTCCGCAGCGGCCAGCAGCAGCATGCCCGAGTGTTTGCCCGAGCAGTTGTGGTGCACGTTGCCAAACGTTTGTCCGGGGGCTGGCTGGGTGCCCGTGGCCGCAAACCGGTAGGGCACATGGCTGCCGCAGGCCAGGGCCTGTGGGGTGGTGCCTGCACGCTCCAGCAGGTTGGTGACGCCCCGGGTGTGCAGGTCTTCGCCGTTGTGGCTGGCGCAGAGCAGGGCGGTTTCGGCGGGGCTGAGCCGGTAGCGCTCGGCATGCCGGGCGATCAAGGGCATGGCCTGGAAGGGCTTGAGGGCCGACCGGGTGAACATGGGGCTGGTGATGTCGCCCGCATGGGCGAGCAACTGCCCACTGGCGTTCACCACGGCCACAGAGCCCAGGTGGATCAGTTCCGGATGGCCGCCGCGGTGCACCACGGTGAGGGGGGTGTGTGAGGGCAATGCACCAAAGGTGTGAGTCTGGATCATGGCTTGGGTATCATGCGGACAAACACCTTTCTCCCCCAGTTTTTCACACTCCCATCGACAGGAATTCCGACATGAAACAGATCACCGCCGTCATCAAGCCGTTCAAACTGGAAGAAGTGCGTGAAGCCCTGGCCGAGCAGGGTGTGACGGGGTTGACGGTGACCGAGGTCAAGGGTTTCGGGCGCCAGAAGGGCCACACCGAGCTGTACCGCGGTGCCGAATACGTGGTGGACTTTCTGCCCAAGGTGAAGGTGGAGGTGGTGGTCAAGACCGATGATGTGGACCGCTGCGTGGACGCCATCATCAAGGCCGCTCGCACCGGCAAGATTGGCGACGGCAAGATTTTTGTCACCTCGGTGGATCGCGTGGTGCGCATCCGCACGGGTGAGGAAGACGAAACCGCCGTCTGACCCCGCCTCACATCTGTTCAGTCTGCACACGCTGATGCACGCCACCGGCGGCAGACCGCAGCGTGGGCAGCAGCTGCACGTCGGTGCCCACGTGCAGCAGGTCCATCTGCCAGGTGGAGACAAAGCCGTTGTCCACCGTCTGGCTCAAAAAGCCCAGCAGGCTGTCGTAGCAGCCGTTGACGTTGAGCAGGCCCAGCGGCTTGTCGTGGTAGCCCAGCTGCCGCCACGCCCACACCTCAAACAGTTCCTCAAACGTGCCAATGCCGCCGGGCAGTGCCAGGAAGGCGTCGGCACGTTCGGCCATCAGGGCCTTGCGCTGGTGCATGTTGGCCACCACGTGCAGCTCGGTGCAGTCGGTCTTGGCCATTTCCTTGTCCACCAGTGCCTGGGGGATGACGCCCACCACGCGCCCACCGTGGGCCAGGGTGGCATCGGCCACGATGCCCATCAGACCGTTGTTGCCGCCACCGTACACCAGCTGCCCTCCCTGTTGGCCGATCCAGGCGCCCACGGCCCTGGCGGCATCGGCGAATGCGGGATGGGCGCCCATGCGGGAGCCGCAATAAACGCACAGCGAAAAACGGGGCGTTTCAGTGCCGTTGGGTGTGGTGATCCGGTCCATGGTGTTCATGTGAAGGGTTCTGTGATCAGCCGCCCCAGCGACTCCAAAGGGCACCGACCCAGGTGCCCACGCACAACAGCAGGCTCAGCAGCACGGCGGCGCTGCCCATGTCCTTGGCCCGTTTGGACAGCTCGTGCCATTCGGGGCCGATGCGGTCGATGGCCGATTCCACCCCGGTGTTGAGCAGTTCCACCACCATCACCAGCACCACGGTGCCGGTGAGCATGGCCACCTCCAGCCAGTTGCGTCCCACCCAAAAGGCAGCGGGCACCATCAAGAGGGCGGCCAGCGCTTCCTGGCGAAAGGCGGTTTCGTGCCATCCCGCACGCAGGCCGGCCATGGAGTAGCCGGTGGCATGCAGCATGCGGTTGAGGCCGCGGCGCGCCTTTTGCGGGTTGACCGGGTCGTTGGGGTCGATGGGGGTCATGATTTAGCGGGTTTGGGTTCAGACTTCACCAGGCGCGTTCCTGCCAGGGCGTCGTGCAGGTACTGGCGCTGCGGGTGGAAGCGGGACAGCAGGGCGTAAATCCAGATCCAGCCCCCAATGACCACTGCAGATTCGCCCACGCCAAGCTGGAACGTCCATGCGGCCACCAGCGGGGGCAAAAACCACAACCAGCTCAACAGGTAACGGGCCAAGGCGCGGGGCTGGGTCAGGCGTTGGCCCTGGGCATCCACCACCCGGATGTGCCAGGTTTTCATGGCCAGGGTCTGGCCCTTGGCCCAGAACCAGGTGAAGTAAATGCCCAGCACCACAAACACAAAGGCCTGGTGTGCATGGCGGTTCTCCAGGGCATGTTTGGTCTGGCTGAGCGATGAAAACAGGTAGCCCGCGACAAACACCACCCCAAAGAGCAGCATGCCCTCGTAAAGCCAGCTTGCGAGGCGTCGCGGCAGGGGCGGGGCGGTCAGGTCAAGGGAGGCGTTGGAGGCTTGTTCTGGCATGGATGCAGCGGGGAGCGAGCGCGGATTGTGGCATTCTTGTCTGAGCAGCTCGGCCACAGTGCGATAATGGCAAGTTGCAAATTCAAGGCAAACGGATCAAGGTCGCGCAGCCAATGGTGGTTGCCCATGGTTTTGGTCTCAAGTCCCAACCCGGCCTCACAAGGGTTCGTGAAGGGGCACCCAAGGTTTTTCGTCAGAGAAATTCTCGAAAGGTTCATCTCAAAATGGAAATCTCCAAAGCCGAAATGGCATCTGCCGCCGCCGCAGGCGCGCAAGACCAAGAACTCCGTGGCGCTGAAATCCTCGTCAAGGCCCTGCAGGCCGAAGGCGTGAAGTTCATCTGGGGCTACCCCGGTGGCGCCGTGCTGCACATCTACGACGCTTTCTACAAGCAAGACACCATCCAGCATGTGCTGGTCCGCCATGAACAGGCGGCTGTGCATGCGGCGGACGGTTATGCCCGTGCCACGGGTGACGTGGGTGTGGCGCTGGTCACCTCGGGTCCGGGTCTCACCAATGCCGTGACCGGCATTGCCACCGCCTACATGGACAGCATTCCCATGGTCATCATCAGTGGGCAGGTGCCCACGGCGGCCATCGGGCAAGACGCCTTCCAGGAGTGCGACACCGTGGGCATCACGCGCCCGGTGGTCAAGCACAACTTCCTGGTGAAGGATGTGCGGGACATGGCCATGGTCATGAAGAAGGCCTTCCACATCGCCCGCAGTGGCCGTCCCGGCCCGGTGGTGGTGGACATTCCCAAGGACGTGTCGTTCAACAAGACGGCCTACACCGGCTACCCCGAGACGGTGGAAATGCGCTCGTACAACCCGGTGCGCAAGGGGCACGGCGGCCAGATTCGCAAGGCCCTGCAGCTGCTGCTCAACGCCAAGCGTCCCTACATCTACACCGGCGGTGGCGTGTTGATGTCCAACGCCGTCAACGAGCTGCGCACGCTGGTGGATTTGCTGGGCTACCCCATCACCAACACGCTGATGGGCCTGGGTGCATTCCCGGCCACCGACAAGCGCTTCCTGGGCATGCTGGGCATGCACGGCACGTTGGAAGCCAACAACACCATGCAGAACTGCGACGTGTTGCTGGCGGTGGGCGCTCGGTTTGACGACCGCGTGATTGGCAACCCCAAGCACTTTGCGCAGAACGAGCGCAAGATCATCCACATCGACATCGACCCCTCCAGCATCTCCAAGCGGGTGAAGGTGGATGTGCCCATCGTGGGTGACGTGAAGGACGTGCTGACCGAGCTGATCACCATGATCAAGGAAAGCCAGCAAAAGCCCGACGCGCAGGCCCTGGCCGCCTGGTGGTCCACCATCGAGGATTGGCGTGGCCGCGATTGCCTGAAGTACGACCCGGGCAATGGCGACGTGATCAAGCCGCAGATGGTCATCGAGACCCTGTGGAACATGACCCATGATGCCGACGCCTACATCACCTCTGACGTGGGCCAGCACCAGATGTGGGCCGCGCAGTACTACAAGTTCAACGAGCCGCGCCGCTGGATCAACTCCGGTGGCCTGGGCACCATGGGTGTGGGCATTCCCTACGCCATGGGCATCAAGCTGGCCAAGCCCGAGAGCGAAGTGTTCTGCGTGACCGGTGAAGGCTCGGTGCAGATGTGCATTCAAGAGCTGTCCACCTGCCTGCAGTACAACACGCCCATCAAGATCCTGTCGCTCAACAACCGCTACCTGGGCATGGTGCGGCAGTGGCAAGAAATTGAATACTCGGGCCGTTACAGCCACAGCTACATGGACGCGTTGCCCAACTTCGTGAAGTTGGCCGAGGCCTATGGCCACGTGGGCATGCTGATCGAACGTCCACAAGACGTTGAACCCGCGCTGCGCGAGGCCCGCAAACTCAAGGACCGCACCGTGTTCATGGACTTCCGCACCGACCCCACGGAGAACGTGTTCCCCATGGTGCGTGCAGGCAAGGGCATCACCGAGATGCTGTTGGCCAGCGAAGACCTTTGATTTCAAGCCTGTTTTTGGCCTCTACCGCTTTCATTTAAAGCGGTAGCAGCTATCAAATTTGTAGAATCTATTGTTCGC
>DASUON010000360.1:0-3761 GCA_036276615.1 Burkholderiaceae bacterium | reverse complement strand
TGCCAGCGACATCCCCGCCGACGCGGGCTACGCCGGGGTGGGCCCCAACTTCCTGCCCTGGCTGGCGGCGGTGGCCCTGGCCCTGTGTGGGCTCAACCTGTTCTGGCAGGCCTGGAACGGGGCCTACCACGACATGCCCGAGCCCTCGGGTGCCCCCCGGGGCGACTGGCACGCCCTGGCCTGGGTGGTGGCCGGGGTGCTGGCCAATGCGGCCTTGATCGAGCGGCTGGGCTTCATCGCCAGTTGCGGCCTGTGTTTTGCGCTGGCCGTGCGGGGCCTGCGCATTGCCGAAGGCAAACCGGGCGGCCACTTCGCCCAGGCCATGAAAGACCTGCTGATTGGCTTTGCCATTTCGGCCCCGGTGTTCTGGCTGTTCACCAAGGTGCTGGCGGTCAACCTGCCCGCCCTCACCAGCACCGGCTGGCTCTGAGCCCCGCCCCAGACACGCATCGAGGACACACACCATGGACACCAACCTCTGGGCCCAGCTTCTGGGCGGCTTTGCCACCGCCGCCACCCCCATCAACCTGCTGTGGGCCTTTGTGGGCTGCGCCCTGGGCACCGCCATTGGCGTGCTGCCCGGCCTGGGCCCCGCGGTCACCGTGGCCATGCTGCTGCCCATCACGGGCCAGGTGGAGCCCACGGCGTCGATGATCTTCTTCGCGGGCATCTACTACGGGGCCATGTACGGCGGCTCCACCACCTCCATCCTGCTCAACACCCCGGGCGAAACCGGCACCATGGTCACGGCGCTGGAAGGCTTCAAGATGGCCAAGAATGGCCGTGCCGGTGCGGCGCTGGCCACCTCGGCCATTGGCTCCTTCGTGGCCGGCACCATCGCCACCGTGCTGGTGACGCTGTTCGCACCGGTGTTGGCCGAATTTGCCGTGAAGCTCGGCCCCCCTGAGTACTTCTGCCTGATGCTGCTGGCCTTCACCACCGTGAGTGCGGTGCTGGGCGAAAGCACGCTGCGTGGCCTGACCTCGCTGTTCATCGGGCTGGCCATGGGCCTGGTGGGCATGGACCAGATCTCGGGCCAGGTGCGCTGGACCGCCGGGGTGCTGGAGTTCATGGACGGCATCGAGGTGGTGCTGGTGGCCGTGGGCCTGTTTGCCGTGGGCGAGGCGCTGTACAACGCGCTGTACGAGGGCAAGTCCAGCAGCGAGCTGAACAAGATGAACAAGGCCCACATGACCAAGACCGAGTGGAAACGCTCCTGGCCCGCCTGGCTGCGCGGCACGGCGCTGGGCTTTCCGTTCGGCTGCATTCCCGCCGGTGGCTCCGAAATTCCCACCTTCCTGAGCTACGCCACCGAAAAGAAGCTGGCCGCCCCGGAACACCAAAAGGAGTTCGGGACCGTGGGTGCCATTGAAGGCGTGGCCGGCCCCGAAGCCGCCAACAACTCGGCGGTGACGGCCACGCTGGTGCCGCTGCTGACGCTGGGCATCCCCACCTCGGTGACGGCGGCCATCATGCTCAACGCGCTGCAGAACTACGGCATCCAGGCCGGGCCGCAGCTGTTCCAGACCTCGTCCAACCTGGTGTGGGCGCTGATTGCCTCGCTCTACATCGGCAACGTGATGCTGCTGGTGCTCAACCTGCCCATGGTGGGCCTGTGGGTCAAGCTGCTGAAGATCCCCAAGGCACCGCTGTACGCTGGCATTTTGATTTTTGCCACCGTGGGCGTGTACGGCATGCGCCAAAGCAGTTTCGACCTGTTCCTCATGCTGGGCCTGGGCCTGGTGGGGGTGGTGATGCGCCGCTTCGACTTCCCCACCGCCCCGGTGATCGTGGGCCTGATCCTGGGGCCGCTGGCCGAGGCACAGATGCGCAACGCCCTGTCCATTGGCGAAGGCAGCTGGCGCGTGTTTGTGGACCGCCCCATGTCGCTGGCCCTGCTGATCGTGGTGGTGCTGGTGCTCATCACTCCCCGCCTGCTGGCCTGGCACCGCCGCAGCTGAACGCACCCGGCAGAAATCGGCAGGGAGTTATCCCCGCCACGCCAGCCCAACCCTGTGGATAAGCTGTGAATGCCAGAGGACAACGAGGTCCCAAGCCAAGCCCTGCATGGCTTTGCGGTTGTGCAAAAGCCGGATTGCCCAATAAACAGGCAATGACCCGCGCTTGCGTCGCTCAGTGGCGTTTCATGGGCGTTCCCGCGCCTTCACGCCACTGCGCCACGACCGCAAACACCCTTCGGCATTGCACACACTGGTAACGCCCGGAGGGCCGCATCACCCCCGACTCATCCCGAGCAATCAGGGTCTTGTAAGACGTCGCGCCACAGTGGCCACAGGCGTTCTGCACCCGGCCATGCACCTCACGGGTCGCCCTGGCCGTGGCCGCATACCGGTTCAGGATGGCAGAACCCGGAACAGAGAACAGGGACACGTCTGACATGCTCATGGCGTGGTCTCCAAGAGAGCGAAACACAGGACACAAAAACCTGTCCTGTGCGCAGTAGACCGTGTTTCTTTTTGCGGCGTCGCACCCCATGCGAAGAAGACTGCTGCGGCCCGAAGCAAGGGATCAGCCCGCCACCAACGCGGCCACGGCCTGCCCCAGCTCGGTGGTGTTGGCGCTGCCGCCCAGGTCGCGGGTGCGGGGGCCTTGGCGCAGCACGGTTTCGATGGCGGCCACGATGGCGTCGTGCGCCGCACGGCCCGCGCCTTGGCCGCCAGTGAGGAAGTCCAGCATCATCGCGCCCGACCAGATCATGGCGATGGGGTTGGCGATGTTCTGGCCGTAGATGTCCGGGGCCGAGCCGTGCACCGGCTCGAACAGGCTGGGCGAGGTGCGCTCGGGGTTGAGGTTGGCCGACGGGGCCAGGCCGATGGTGCCCGCGGTGGCGGGGCCCAGGTCGGACAGGATGTCGCCAAACAGGTTGCTCGCCACCACCACGTCAAAGCGCTGGGGTTGCAGCACAAAGCGGGCGGTGAGGATGTCGATGTGCTGTTTGTCCACCGTCACCTCGGGGTAGTGGGCCGCCATGGCGTCGGCGCGGCTGTCCCACCAGGGCATGCTGATGGCCACGCCGTTGCTCTTGGTGGCCACGGTCAGGTGTTTGCGCTGGCGCTGCTGGGCCAGGTCGAAGGCGTACTTCAGCACCCGGTCGGTGCCGTGGCGGCTGAACACCGACTCCTGGATGACGATTTCGCGCTCGGTGCCCGCGAACATGATGCCGCCCAGGTTGGTGTATTCACCCTCGGTGTTTTCGCGCACGATGAGGTAATCCAGGTCGCCCGGCTTGCGCCCGGCCAGCGGGCAGGGCACGCCGTCGAACAGGCGCACCGGGCGCAGGTTGACGTACTGGTCGAACTCGCGGCGGAACTTCAGCAGGCTGCCCCACAGGGAGATGTGGTCGGGCACGGTGGCGGGCCAGCCCACGGCGCCGAAGTAGATGGCGTCCATGCCTTGCAGCTGGGCCTTCCAGTCGGGCGGCATCATTTCGCCGTGCTTCTGGTACCAGTCGCAACTGGCCCATTCGAACTCGGTCACCTCCAGCGTCAGGCCAAAGCGCTGGGCCGCGGCCTGCACCACGCGCATGCCCTCGGGGGCCACTTCCTTGCCAATGCCGTCGCCAGGAATGAGGGCGATGCGGTGGGGTTTGCTCATGCGGTTCTCCAGTGGGGTGAATGGGATGACGGCATGGTATTGCAGCCTGCCGTTTCTACAATGCCTTGCGACGTGGCCACATTCAACACACAACGTGAACAATCCCAGCCTTTCCAACGACGACCTGCGGGTGTTCTGCGTGGTGG
>DASUON010000359.1:0-8555 GCA_036276615.1 Burkholderiaceae bacterium | reverse complement strand
GGGCGGGCAGCGTCAGCGGGTGGCCATGGGGCGGGCGCTGGCGCGTGAGCCGCAGCTGTTCCTGTTTGACGAGCCGCTGTCCAACCTGGACGCCAAGCTGAGGGTGGAGATGCGGGCCGAAATCAAGCGGCTGCACCTGGCCAGCGGCATCACCAGCGTGTATGTCACCCACGACCAGGTGGAGGCCATGACGCTGGGCAGCCGCATCGCCGTCCTGAAAGACGGTGTGGTGCAGCAACTGGGCACACCGGACGACATCTACAACCGCCCCGCCAACACCTATGTGGCCACGTTCATGGGGTCACCAACAATGAATTTGATAGCTGGTCACGCTTTATTTGAAAGCGCTGAAGGCCAATTTGTCATTGAATCCGCGGTCTTGCCTCTGAGCGCCCCCGTGCCCGACGCCTGCCCCGTGCGGCTGGGCTTGAGGCCCGAGCACCTGCGGCTGGACGATGCCTCGTCCTGGCGCGGTCAGGTGTCCTTGGTGGAGCCCACCGGGGCCGACACCCATGTGGTGGTCCACACCGCGGCGGGTGAGGTGACCGTGCGGGTTTCGCCCCAGGTTCGGGTGCAGGTGGGCGATCGCGTGGGTTTGGCGGTGTGCACCACCGCGCTGAACTGGTTCGACCCCGTCAGCGGTGCACGCCTGTCCACCTGAGCCGTGCGTGCTCAGGGGCTGATTCAGACCGTGGCGGGCACGGGGGCAGGCTTGTTCAGCGGGATGTGCAGCGAAACCCGCAAGCCGCCTTCGGGCGGACTCTCGGCCACGGCACGGCCGCCGTGTCGCTGCGCCACTTCTTGCACGATGGACAGCCCCAGTCCGCAGCCGCCCGGCAGCTGACTGCCGCGCCAGAAGCGCTGGAACGCCTGGGTCCGGTCGGCGGCGGGCAGGCCCGGCCCGTTGTCTTCCACGGTCAGCACGGCTTCGGGCACCAACTGGTTGACCCCCACACGCAGGGTGACCTGGGTGTCCCGGGGGGTGTAGCGCAGCACGTTGTCGAGCAGGTTGGCCAGCGCTTCCCGCAACTGCAAGCCGTCGGCCTGCAGAGGGAGGGAGTCCACGCCCTCGTAGCCCAGGTCCATGCCAGCCAGCAGGGCCTTGGGTGTCCATTCCCGGGCCACGTCCCGGGCCAGTTGGGCCAGGTCCATGGGTTGGGCCCTCAGCGGCGCTTCGCTGCGGGCCAGGGCCAGCAGCTGCTGCACCAAGTGGGCGCTGCGCTCGGCCCCGGTGCGCACCTTGGCCAGCCGTTCGGTCAACAGGGGACCGGGGGTTTCGCGCTGCGCCAGCTCCACCTGGCTGATGAGCCCGGCCAGCGGGGTTCGCAGCTGGTGGGCGGCGTCGTTGAGAAAGCGCTTTTCCTGGCTGACGTTGCGGGCCACCTTGGCCAGCAGGCCGTTGACCGCATGCACCAGCGCACTGACCTCGCTGGGGGCCTGGTTGATTTCAATGGGTGACAGGGCATCCACATCGCGGTGGGCCAGCTGGGTGGTGAGGCGGGTGAGCGGGCTCAAGCCCCGCACCACGCCGCCGTACACCGCGATGCTGAGCAACACCCCCAGCACCAGCAGCGGGGCCAGCAGGTCGTACACCAGCTCGGCGGCAATGCGTTGCTGGCCGGTCAGGCTTTGGCCCACCTGCACACGCAACCGGCGGGGCGCGTCGGCCTCGCCGTAGGCCAGGTCCAGGGAGGCGATGCGCATGGGGCGCCCATCCACCACCACCTGGTAATGGATGGGGCGGCTCAACGGATGGTCCAAGCTGGGGTTGTTCGGCGGCTCGGGCAGGTTGCGGTTGCCCAGCAGGAACTGGCCCGGGGGCGACGACACGGTGTAGCTGAGCCGGTCCGTGGGGTCCTGTTCCAGCACGTCCTGGGCAGCCTTGGGAAAGTCGATCAGCAGGCCTGAGCCAATGGGTTTGACCTGGCGGGACAGCGCCCAGACCGACTGCGACAGCGACTGGTCGATGCCTTTTTCGGCGTAGGCCAGCGCCATGCGGTAGGCCAGCGCCCCACCGCCGGCCCACAGGGCCAACTGGGGCAGCAGCAACCACAACAGCAATTGGCGTCGCAGCGACTGGCTGGCCGCGGGGCGGAAGTGCATGGCGGGTCAGTGGTGGCTCTGTTCCAGCAGGTAACCCAGGCCGCGGATGTTGCGGATGACGTAGGTCGACTCGGTCAGCTTGCGGCGCAGGCGGTGGACGTACACCTCCAGTGCGTTGGAAGCCAGGGCCGGGGGGCCCCCGTCCATGGGTTGGGCCTGCCAGACTTCCAGCACGGCCTCGCGGCTGACCACCTGCCCGATGTTGCGTACAAGCAACTCCAGCAGCGCCCATTCGCGGGAGGTGAGCTCGACGGGATGGCCGTCAAACCAGATCCGGTGGGATGCGGGGTCAAGCTGAATGCCTTGGTTGGTCGATCCATGGGGCGCAAACGCGGGCAGGCTGGCCCGGCGCAGCATGGACTGCACCCGCACCAGCAGCTCGTCGGGGCTGAACGGTTTGGTGAGGTAGTCGTCCGCACCGGCTTTCAAGCCATCAATGCGGTCGTCCAGACCGTCGCGGGCGGTGAGGATGAGCACGGGCAGCGCAGGCTGAGCGCGTCGCAGCTCGGCCAGCACCTGCATGCCGTCCAGCAGCGGCAGACCCAGGTCCAGCACCACGCCTTCAAAAGCGCCTTCCTGGGTCATTTGCAGGGCTTGTTGCCCGTCAGAGGCGGTGGCCACCTCGTGGCCGGCCTGGGTCAGCAGCACACACAGGCCATCACGCAACAGTTCATCGTCTTCGGCAAGCAGGAGTCGGGCCATAGGGAAACAGGAAAGAACGGTTGTTTTGGATCGATTGGACTCAATCGGGCGCACATGCATGGACAATAACGCATTCGCCGCCCGCTGTGCTGACGGCAATGTCTGGTGCAATGCGAACATGGAACACTCTCACATAGGTCGATACGAGGTGGTCCGGGTGTTGGGGCAAGGGGCCATGGGTGTTGTTTTCGAAGCCCTCGACCCTCGCCTGGCCCGGCGGGTGGCCATCAAAACCATCCGGGCGGAGAACCTCTCTGCGGAGCAATCTCGCACTTACGAAGCCCGCTTTGACACCGAGGCCCGCTCGGTCGCCCGGCTGGCGCACCCCAACATCGTCAGCGTCTACGACTCGGGGCAGATCGACGCCATGTCGTACCTCGTCATGGAGTACGTGCCGGGCGTCAACCTGAAGGACTGCTTGCGCGCCGGGGTGCGGTTTTCCCCTTGGGGCGCGGTCCGCATCGTGCAGGACGTGCTGGCCGCCTTGGGCCACGCGCACGAGCAGCGCATCATCCACCGCGACATCAAGCCCGAAAACATCCTGCTCGACGACACCGGGCGGGTGAAGCTGACCGACTTCGGCATCGCCAAGATGCTGGACTCCGAGGTGGACAACGGCACGCAGCTCTCCGGCGGCTCCATCGGCACCCCGCGCTACATGTCGCCCGAGCAGGTGCGCGGGGGCGCGTTGGACGAGCGTTCCGACCTGTTCTCGGTGGGGGTGTTGCTGTACGAACTGCTGACCGGCAAACCCCCGTTCGATGGGGGCAGTGCCATTGCCATTGCCACGGCCATCCTCCACGACGAACCCCAGCCCCCCTCCGTGGTCGAACCCGGCGTGAACCCGGCCCTCGACCCGGTGCTGGGTCGGGCGCTGGCCAAGGTGGCCAACGAGCGTTTTCCCTCCAGCCAGATGTTTGCCCAGGTGCTGGCGTCGGTGTCCGCCGATTGGCCCGAGCCGGAGTGTGGACGCAGCACCCATGGCGTGGCCGTCCTGGTGACCGATGCATCCCAAGAGGCATTGCGGGTGCTCCTGCGAGAGCTGCGGACCGAAGAGTCCGGCGAAGCCAACGCCCCCACGCAGGTGGTGCCGGTGGTTGACCTCTCCGATGCCGATGACCGCACCCGGTTGTACTTGTCGGAAGCGGGCCAGGTGCGACGGGTGGTGGCCTCTGCTGCGACCCCTGGCCGCACCGACACGCCGCCACCCAGCCCTCGCCGTGTCGCCGCCCCTGCAACCTCCGCCGCCCCGTCGGGGCGCCGGTTTGCCTGGCTGGCGGCTGCGCTCAGTGGCGTGACGGTGGTGGCGGTGTTGGCGTGGCTGGCGCTGCGCCCGGCGGTCCCTGAGCCCACGCCAGTGCCACCGGCAGCCCTGGGCGACCCCGCCCAATCGTTGTCTGACAAAGAAGTGCTGGTGACCTCCTCCACGGCAGCGTCCTCGGCATCTGCGTCGGCCTCGGCCCCGGCACCCACGGCGGTGCCCGCGGCCATGCCGCCATCGGGTGCCGCCCTGCCCCCGTCGGCCAGTGCCTCGACTGCCAAACCCGCCAACCCCTCGGGGACTGTGGCGCGCAAACCCGTGGCCGGTGCGACCATCCCCACCGCCACCAGTGCTGCTGCATCGGCGGCGGGGGCGGATGCGGCCGCGCCGACCCAACCCGCCGCGGCACCACCCCGCCATGAGCCTGCGCCCACCCCGGCGCCCCCACAGGCGGCCACCCGTCCTGCAGAGCCGTGCGCGGGCATGGGCTTTTTCGCGCGGGAATCCTGCCTGTGGACGCAGTGCCGCACCGATGCCTACCGCAAGCATCCGGCGTGCGAGCGCTTCCAGGACAAACCCAAGTCCAACTGAGGGGGGCCCGTCACCCGCGGGCGTGAGGCTGGGGCCTCAGGCCCGCGTGCCGAGGGCCTGGCCAATGGCCCGGGTGCGGGCCGCCTGGATGGCCTGGGCAATGGCCTCCCCTTGGGCGCGAGGCCGTGCGCTGGCCCCGGGCTGAGCGCCTGACGACGGGGCCACGGGCGGGCGGGCGACGTCCCGCGCCACCTGTCCCGCGTCCACCGACTGCGCCGCCGCCAGCACCGCCAGCAAATGGGGGCGTTGGGGGTAGGGCTCCTGGTCCTTGCCCAGGCGGCCTCGGGCGTCGCATTCGCAGGCCAACAGCACCTCGGCAAAGCGCTCGGGGCGGCGCAGGGCATCGCAGCGTTCCAGCAGGCGCAGCAGGGCGGCGGGGGACAGGTCCATGCAGCGGTGGATGTGGCCGTGCTCGCGGGCCACGGTGTCGGCCAGTTCCTTGCAGTCGCGCGGCACGCGCCAGCGTTCACACACGTCGCGCAGCAGCTGGGCGCTGCGTTCTTCGTGGTCGATGTGGCGGGGCAACACGTGGGCGGGGGTGGTGCCTTTGCCCAGGTCGTGCATCAGGCAGGCCAGCCGCACGGGCAGGCTGGTGTTCAGCTGGGCGGCCATGTCCAGCACCAGCATGACGTGCACGCCCGTGTCCACTTCGGGGTGGTACTCGGCGCGTTGGGGCACGCCCCACAGCCGGTCCAGCTCGGGCAGCAGCACGGCCAGCGCCCCGCAGGTGCGCAGCACCTCGAACATGCGCGAGGGGCGGGCCGCCATCAGCCCGCGGGACAGCTCCTGCCACACCCGCTCGGCCACCAGGTGGTGCACCTCGCCATCGGCCACCATCTGGCGCATCAGCACCAGGGTGTCGTCGGCCACGCGGAAATGGGGAAAGCGGGCGGCAAAACGCGCCAGCCGCAGGATGCGCACCGGGTCTTCGCGGAAGGCGTCGCCCACATGGCGCAGCACGCCCGCACGCAGGTCGGCCACGCCGCCATGGGGGTCGATCAGCCCCTCCAGCGGGGGCAGGCCGCCATTTTTTGAATCAAAAATGGCCCTGGCGCTTTCATTCAAAGCGCAAGTAGCTATTGAATTAATAGTGAGGTCGCGGCGCGCCAGGTCCTGCTCCAGCGTCACGTCGGGCGCGGCGTGGAAGGCAAAGCCCTGGTAGCCGGGGGCAGTTTTGCGTTCGGTGCGGGCCAGGGCGAATTCTTCGTGGGTGATCGGGTGCAGGAACACCGGGAAATCCTTGCCCACAGGCTGGAAGCCCTGGTCCAGCAGGTCTTGAGGCGTGGCCCCCACCACCACCCAGTCGCGGTCCTGCACGGGCAGGCCCAGCAGGGCGTCACGCACCGCGCCGCCCACCAGGTGCACGGAAAACGAGGGCGGTTGTGCGCCCGGGGTGGACACCATGTGCAGCCGGTTCAGCGGCCCAGCCGGTAGGGTTCCTCGAAATCGAGGAAGTCGGCTTCGTGCAGGGCGTCGTGCACCCAGGCCTGCACGCCGGGCAGATCGCACACCGCCTGCACGTAGTCGGCCAACTGAGGCGGCAGGGCGATGCCGTAGGTGCGCAGGCGCATCACCATGGGGGCGAAGTAGGCGTCGGCAATGGAAAAACGCCCGAACAGCAGCGGGCCGCCGTAGGCACTCAACAGGCCGGTCCACAGCGTTTTCAGCCGCTCCAGGTCGGTGCGGGCCGCGGCATGGTCACGCAGCACCAGCTCGCCGATGTGCGGCAGGCTGGCCTCGATGTTCATGGGGAAGTGGCTGCGCAGGGCACCAAAGCCACTGTGCATTTCGGCACACACGCTGCGGGCCTGGGCACGGGCCACCGGGTCGGTGGGCCACAGGTTCAGCTCGGGGTGGCGGTCGGCCAGGTATTCGGCAATGGCCAGGGTGTCCCACACCGCCAGGGCCTTGCCGTCGGCGGTGGTGTGGGCGTCGTCGATCAGCGCGGGCACCTTGCCGGTGGGGCTGATGCCGGAGAGCGACTGCTTGAACGTGGAATGGGGCGCGAACGAGTCAAAGCGCAGCAGTCGCTCGTCAAAGGCAATGCCCGCCTGCTTCATCAGCACCCAGGGGCGCATGGACCAGGACGAGTAGTTCTTGTTGCCGATCAGCAGGGTGTAGGCCATGGGTGTGGATGGGTGAGGCTGCGGGGGCGTTCAGGCGTACTTTTCGAGGATGCGGGTGGAGCGTTCCACCTCGCGCAGCGTGTCCTGCTCGGATTCGGAGGAGGCGACGGCTTCCATCACTGTGCAGGCCATCATGCGGTAGAAGGTCTTTTCCATGGCCTTGCGGGCGGCGGACATCTGCTGGGCCACGTCTTCGCAGGGGCGTCCGCTTTCGATCATGTCGATCAGCCCGCGCACCTGGCCTTCGATGCGTTTGAGGCGGTTGACCACATCGCGCTGGTGTTCCTGCCGGTAGGGCGACGGCGTGGTGGGTTTGTCGCAGGCAGCGGCTGCAGAAGGCGCAGGGGCTTTGGTGGGCATGGGAAGTCCTGAGGTTGGGTTCAGGAGGGGGAGTGTGCCAAAAAAGGCAACGCATGGATGGCTTGCACCAGGCTTTCACCAAACATTCATCCGTGAATAACCTTACCTTCCAGGGTAAATGGGGTTGCGCTGGCCTGCCCTCTCCTCTCAGGAAGAAGCCATGGCGGGGCGCGACAACGCCCTTCGGAACGAGGGTGGTGCCCCCGCCGGTCAGCGCCGCCGCTGGGCGCGGAGGTCAACCAGCCGTTCCCGCGGGGCCAGTGTGCCGGCTGTCTGGTGCAGGAAGGTGGGCAGCACGTCTTCCAGGTGGGCGGGGGTCAGGCCCCAGTCGGCCAGGGTGACCTGTCCGTCGTCGGTCTCGGAGGCCACGTTGTCCACCTCCAGCGAGCTGATGTTGTCGGTGCTCATCAACGGGGTGCCGGGCAGCAGTTCCATCAGCAGGGCCTGGAAATAGGCCAGCGCGGTGGGCAGGGCCAGCACCGGGCGGGGGCAGCCCACGGCCTGTCCGGCCAGGCGCACCAGCTGGGCCAGCGTGTACACGTCGGGGCCAGTGGCTTCCAGGGTCTGGTCGATGGTGTCGGGGTGGGCGACCGCATGCACGATGGCCTGGGCCACGTCCTGCACCCAAACAGGTTGGAAGCGCACGCGGGCACCGGCCAAGGGCACCAACGGCAGCACCTGCTGCATGCGGGCAAACAGGTTGATGAAGTGATCCCCCGCGCCAAAGATGACGCTGGGACGCAGCACGGTCAGGTCGAGGTCGGCGGCTTCCAGCACCGCTTCACCAGCGGCTTTGCTGCGCAGGTACAGCGATGGGGCGTCGGCCGCCGCCCCCAGCGCGCTGACGTGGATGACCCGGCGCACGCCCGCGGCGGCGCAGGCTGCGGCCAGCGACTCGGGCAAATCGACATGCACCTTGCGGAAGGCCCGCTCGTTGCCGTGCAGGATGGCCACCAGGTTGATGACCAGGTCATGCCCGGCCACCAGCCGGTTGAGCTGGTCGGGCTGGTGCACATCGGCCACCTGAACGGTCAGGCCGGGCAGGTGTTGCACAGGGGCGGCGTTCTTGAGCACGCGGGTGGGCACGGTCATGCGGTGCCCGGCCCGTTGCAGGCTTTCGCACACATGGCGACCGACGAAGCCGGTGCCCCCCAGAACCAGGATGTTGGACATGCGGTGTGTTCCTCAATGGGTTGAATGCGGTGGGTTCGGGGTGAGGCTCAAGGCAGTTCCAGGTCCGGGGCTTGCCCGGTGGCTGTGCGCGGGCCGATGGTTCCCAACCGGGCTTTGAGCGATTGTGGCTGACCTGACACCAGCGCCGCGTAGTTGGTGGTGTTGGACAACACCTTCTTGACGTAGTCGCGGGTTTCATTGAAGGGGATGTTCTCGGCCCAGATGGCCCCTTCCAGCAC
>DASUON010000358.1:0-4469 GCA_036276615.1 Burkholderiaceae bacterium | reverse complement strand
TCGCTGGCGTTCTACAACACCTGCGAGGAAGTGGACCGTTTCATTGCCGTGATCAAACGCCTGAGCAACGCCCAACGGTGACGCGCGACACGGCCCTCATGTCGATATGCGAATCCCTTCCTTCCCGCTTGCGGGAGGGTTGTGCATGATGGCCAGGGTGCGAGTCAGATGACACTTCAGCGTGTCTCTTTGGTCCCCGCCGACCCACGGTCGCGGGGATTTTTTTCGTCTGCTCGGCCAACGCAGACCGCGCGCACCAGCGCTTAAATGCTCTGCTCATATGCACCCATGAAAAGGGTAGTTGGTTATGAGCATCCACGCCCTTATGCTGATTCCTATTGAAAGAATCACAGTGCAAACCGCACATACAACCGAGCACTGACCGTGGACCGCCTCCTGACCCTTCCCGAATCGCCCACGGCGCCTTTGTCCATCCGGGCCAAGGCCCTGGTGTTTCACGACCCACGTTCGCTGGATTTGCTCCAGGACGTGGAGCGCATTGCCCGCAGCGACGCCACCGTCCTCATCAACGGTGAAACCGGCACCGGCAAAGAACTCATCGCACGCCACATCCACGTGGTCAGTGGCCGCCGGGGCCCGTTTGTGCCCGTCAACTGCGGCGCCTTCAGCGAAAGCCTGATCGACGCCGAGCTGTTTGGCCACGAATCCGGCGCCTTCACCGGAGCTTCGCACTCCCGCGCGGGCTGGTTCGAGGCCGCCAATGGGGGCACGCTGTTCCTGGACGAAATTGGCGACCTGCCGCTGGCCTTGCAAGTGAAGTTGCTGCGCGTGTTGCAGGAACGCCAGGTGGTGCGGCTGGGCTCACGCAAAGGCATTGCCCTGGATGTGCGCTTGGTGGCGGCCACCAACATCGACTTGGCGCAGGCGGTGGAAGCCCAGCACTTCCGCGCCGACCTGTACTACCGCCTGAGCGTGGCCGCGGTGCGTTTGCCGCCCTTGCGCGAACGGCCGTCCGACATCCTGCCCCTGGCCCAGCACTTCATTGCCATGTACCGTTCGCGCCTGAACTTGCACGACGTGAGCTTGAGCGCGTCGGCCCAGCAGGCCCTGGTGAGCTACGGCTGGCCGGGCAACATCCGCGAGCTGGAAAATGCCATCCACTACGCCCTGATTGTGTGCAAGGACCACTGCATACGGGCCGAAGACCTGAAGCTGGTGCCCCTGTTTGCCTCGCAGCAACCGGCCAGCACCCTGGTGGTGGGCGGTCTGGGGCACACGGCGTCCTCCGCCCGCCCCGCCGAACACAGCCCGAAACCGGCGCCTCGGGACGACTTCACCGCCCACGCGCCCACAGCACACGACAACCCGCTGAAGGCCTTGGCGCACACCATTGGGATCCTGTTGAGCGAAGAACGCCCCGGCTTGCTGGCCGATGTGGAGTCTGTGCTGGTGCACACCGCCTACGCGCTGAACAGGCAAAACCAGGTGCACACGGCACGGGCGCTGGGCATCACACGCAACATGCTGCGCACCTTGCTGAAGCGGCATGGCCTGCTGGACCGCCAGGACGCCAACGAGCTGGACCCCGACCCCGCCTGGAACGATGAGCCACCTGCCAGCCCACAAATGCGCAGCGACAACGGCGCCACCGCCTGCCAGTGGGCGGCCTGAGCAGCAGCGCGCGCCGCCATGCTTGTCATAAGCAACTGCACATTGATTCGTTCACAAACCCCGGCACAAACCAGATGATGGAGCCACCCCTTACCAGGAGTTTGAAATGAATGAACTGCAGCACTTCCGCCCCCGCCTCAACCGCCGCCACAACGTCCGGTTTGATTTTGAACGCGCTTCGGTGATCCTGTTGTCCACCGTCATCCGGCGCCAGTCGCGCCCGCGCGCCACCCAGCCCCACGCGGCCCAGCATGGTTGATTCATGACCCCTTGTTTTCGTTGGGCCTGCCGTGCCGGGCTCGGTGCCGCCTTGTGGCTGCACACCCTGGCTTGGCCCGCCACCCAAGCCAGCACGCTGCCCGCAGCGCTAGCCCCCAGCCACACGTTCGCCACCGAGCAGGTGCGCATTGAACTGCTGAGCGAACAGCCCGACGTGCGCCCCGGCCAACGCCTGACCCTGGGCCTGCACCAGCGCATTGCCCCGGATTGGCACACCTACTGGCGCAACCCGGGCGATTCGGGCGCGCCCACCACCGTGCAGTGGCAATTGCCCGCAGGCACCACAGCGGGCGCGATCCAATGGCCCATGCCTTCGCGCTTCACCCTGGACCCGGTGGTGAACTACGGCTACCAGCACGAGGTGACGCTGCTGACCGAGTTGCACGTGCCCACCGACCTGTCCGCCGGCCAGCGCTTTGAGGTGCGCGCCCAGGTGGCCTGGCTGGTGTGCCACGACCTGTGCATTCCGCAACGCGGTGAAGTGGCGCTGAGCCTGCCGGTGGTGGCCGCCCACACACCGGCCACCCCAGGCCACCCCTTGATCCAGGCGGCGCGGGCGCTGCTGCCCCAACCCGCGCCCTGGCCGGTGCCCTTGAGTGCCGGACCGAACGGCCAGGTCGTTTTGGCGTTGCCCGACGCGGCACGGGACCCCCAGGCCACCTTGCAGGAAGCCTGGTTCTACCCCCACGAAAGTGGCCTGCTCGACCACAGCGCGCCCCAATCTTGGCGGACCGAGGGCGCAACCACCCACCTGGTGCTGCCTGTGGGCGAAACACCGCCCCGCGCCGGGGAGCCGCTGGCGGGCACCCTGGTGTTGACCGAGCGCCTGCACGGCCAGGAACGCCGGCGCGCCTACGACGTGGCCCCAGCCTGGCCCGTACTGGCCACTGCGCCCGAGCAGGCGCAAGGTGTGCCGGCGGCCGTGGACGCTGAACCGGCGCTGTCGCTGGCGCCCGCGCTGTTGCTGGCTTTTCTGGGCGGGTTGGTGCTCAACCTCATGCCTTGCGTGTTCCCGGTGTTGTCGATCAAGGCCTTGTCGCTGTTTGGCCAGGGGCCACGCGCACAAGTCAAAAACCGCCTGCAAGGGCTGGCCTACACGGGCGGCGTGCTGGCCAGCTTTGTGCTGCTGGCCTTGCTGCTGGTGGGCCTGAAGGCCGGAGGGGCACAACTGGGCTGGGGCTTTCAGTTTCAGTCGCCGGTGTTCGTGCTGGCGGTGGCTTACCTGATGCTGGCCCTGGGGCTGAACCTGTCGGGCGTGTTTGAAGTGGGCGGTTCGGTGAGCGGCCTGGGTTCCGGCCTGGCCGAACGCGGTGGTTACAGCGGCAGCTTCTTCACCGGGGTACTGGCCACGGTGGTGGCCACGCCGTGCACCGCGCCCTTCATGGGCGGTGCCATTGGCTTTGCCCTGGCCCAGCCGACCGCCATTTTGCTGGCGGTGTTCCTGACCCTGGGTCTGGGCTTGGCCACCCCCTACCTGGTGCTGAGCTGGTGGCCCGCCCTGCAACGCTGGCTGCCCCGCCCCGGGCCGTGGATGCTGTACTTCAAACAGGTACTGGCCTTCCCCATGTACGCGGCCGCCGCCTGGCTGGTGTGGGTGCTGGCACAGCAGGTGGGCGTGAACGCCGCTGGCACGGCCTTGCTGGGTGCGGTGGGCATAGGCTTTGCCGCCTGGGTGTACAACGGTTCACGCCACGCCGGCACCGGCTGGCGGCGCACCGGCAGTGCTTTAACCGTGCTCGCCCTGGCCGGGGTGCTGGGGGCCAGCCACAGCGCCGTGACCCAACCCCCCTCACCCAGCGCCAACCCGGCGCAGGCCTGGGAAAGCTACAGCGCCAGCCGCCTGGAAGTGTTGCGTGCCCAAGGCCAGCCGGTGTTTTTGAACCTGACGGCGGCCTGGTGCATCACCTGCCTGGCCAACGAACGTGTGGTGCTGAGCCAAGCCGAGGTGCTGCAGGCCTTCAAAACCCAGGGCGTGACCTACCTCAAAGGCGACTGGACCAACCAGGACCCCGCCATCACGGCACTGCTGGCGCGTTTCGGGCGCAGCGGGGTGCCGCTGTACGTGTACTACCCGCCGGGTGCGGCCAGCACGCCGCAGGTGTTGCCACAACTGCTGACGCGGGACACCGTGCTGAGCCTGCTACCGGGCAACAAAGGGGCTTAGCGTGCCTCCGGCACGGGCTTGAAATGCCAGCGGGCGCTCAACAGTATGGTGAGCACCGATGCGGCGGCAATGGCACCCGACAACCACAAGGTGTAAGGCATGTGCGCAAATCGCTGCGGGTACAGCGCCAGGGCCGAGGCCAGCCCGACGATGCTGCCACCCGCCACCAGCACGGCGGCCGCGTAGTCGTGAAAGCGCCGCGCCTTGTTGGCGTCCAAGGACCAGCGGGCATGGGTGTTGTAACTGGGCAAGGTGTCGTGCGCGCCCTGCAATTGCTCCAGCGCCGACAGGAACTGCCGCAGGTTGGTGATGGCGCGTTCGGCCTTGTAGTTCAAGAACGCCAGGCACATGGCCGCCACCGGAAAACCCAGAATCAACCACTCCACCGGCAACC
>DASUON010000357.1:0-2477 GCA_036276615.1 Burkholderiaceae bacterium | reverse complement strand
CCGGCCCGCGCCGCCTCCACCGCCGCGTTGAGCGCCAGGATGTTGGTCTGGAACGCAATGCTGTCGATGACCGAGGTGATGTCGGTGATGCGCTGGCTGCGCTCGTGCACCGTGCCGATTTGCGCCACCAGGCGGCCCACCGCCTCGCCACTCTCCAGCGCCTGGTCTGACGCCTGCCGCGTGAGGCTGCGGGCCTGCTGGGCCACCTGCGCGTGCTGGTGGGTGCCCTGCAACAAACCTTCCAATGACGCATTGGCCTGCTGCAGGCTGGCGGCCTGCTGCTCGGTGCGGCGTGACAAGTCCCCCACCCCGTGGGAAATCTCCCCCGACCCATGGGCGATGAGCAGGCTGCCCTCCCGCACCTGGACCACGATCTCGGCCAGCCGATGGCGCATGCGGTCCAGGCACTGGCTCAGGCGGGCCATTTCGTCCTTGCCCACCTGCGCCGGAAAGCCCGTCAAATCCCCCTCCCCCACGCGGTTGGCCAGGGTGTCCACCCATGCCATGGGGTGGGTGATGGAGCGCGTCACGCCCCACGCCAAGCCCGCCCCCAGCAACACCCCGGCCCCCAGCAGGCCCAGCACCAGCCGGGTGACGGCTTCGGACTGGTCCTTGGCAGCGGCATAGTCCTCACCGGCCTGGGCCACCTGCCGCTGCGTCAGCGCCAGGAGCGCCGTTTTCAGGGGCGCGGCCAGCGGCGTGATCTGGTTGAGGTAGATGAACTGCACCTCGTCAAAGTCCCCTTTTTCCATGGCCTCACGGGCTTTGACCAACCCGTCTTGCAGGTAGCGCTGTCGGGCGGCGTCGAAGTCGGCAAACAGCTGCTCCACATCGGGCGTGCGGGCAATCTCGCGGTAACGCGCCAGGGCCTGCTCGGCATCGGTGGTGTTGCGCTTGAACTCGGCGAGCAGGGTGTTGACGTTGGAGGTGCTGGGGTTGATCAACATGTCCATCACCAGCACCCGGTTGCGCTGCAACAGGTCATTGAGGCGAAACACCAGCTCCACCGGAACGGCCCGCTCCTCGTACACCACCCGCAGGTTGTCGGCCATGTGCCTCACCGCCAGCAGCCCGGCAGCCGCCACCCCCAGCAGGATGAACAGCAAACACACAAAACACACCTGCAACCGGTGCCCGATGGAAAAACGCCTGAGCATCACAACCTCCTGGCCCACCCGCGGGCCAACGGGCGGCAGTGTGGCCAGCGGACGTGACACCCTGGCGACAGCGCGGTGTCAACACCATGGCAAGGCGACTGCGCCAGGGCGGTTGTCAAGGGCGCTACAATCCGCCCCGCTGCGGGTGTCGTTCAATGGTAGGACTCTTGCTTCCCAAGCAAATAACGTGGGTTCGATTCCCATCACCCGCTCCAGCATTCCAACCCGCTGCCCAGTGCCTGGTCAGCGGGTTTTTTGTTGGGCCTACGCTGCTCTGAACTGCAGCCCGAAGACGAACAGCCCCCCCTGCCCCACCATGTCTGAGCCCGCCCAGCACCCAACCCGCCCGAGGGCATTGGCCTTTGCCGCTGCACTGCTGATGAACCATTCGTTTTTGCGCGCCGCAGTACTGGCCTTTGGCGTGGTCGGTTTGGCCTTGTTTGGCACGGCGGTCGTGGCGTCGCTCGTCAGCCCGGGGTGGGTTGAGCACACCGCAAGGGAGCTGATACGCCTTCAAGTGGAGAAGAAGGTCCACCAGCAGATTGAATCGCTGGACAACAACGCGCTCATGAAGCGGGCCGAGCAAGCCACCCAGGAACATCGCGAAGAACTGGCCCAGGCGCAACGCCAGTTGTCAGCACATCTGCCCGAACACGTGGCCAAGGTCATTGCCGACATGCAAGACCTTGATTGCGAGTGCCGAAAGCACATTGAGGACAGCATCCGCAAGGGTTACGAGTCGCAAATGGGCGCCGCAACCCAAGCGCAAGCCCGTTTGAACCTGCTGATTCGCGCCCGATACATGGAAACCGCCACCCAGCTGACACGGGAGTTCCGCATCTTCACGGCCACCCATGCGGCGGTGTTTGCCTTCCTCATGGCCGCCGTGCTGCTGCGGCGCAAAGCGGGGTTGCACCTGCTGCCGGTGGCTGGCGTGCTGATGGGGGCGTCGGGCCTGACGAGCTACCTTTACCTGTTCCAGCAAGACTGGCTCCACACCCTGCTGTTCAACGACTTTGCCGGGTGGGCCTATGTGGGCTACATGGCCCTGGTGTTTGCATTTTTGAGCGACCTTGTCTTCAACCAAGGCCGCGTCACCGCCGAGGTGCTCAGTCGGGTGTTCGAAGCCGTGGGCAGCGCCCTGAGCGTTGCCCCCTGCTGAAACCAGCCGGGGGCAAGTTGCATCAAATTTGATAGCTTCCAGCGCTTACATAAAAAGCGCTAGAGCCATTTTTTCCTTAAACCCTTGCTACGCCCCCAGCGTCATCAGGCTGGCGTTGCCACCGGCTGCCGCCGTGTTGGTGCTGATGCTGCGTTCGG
>DASUON010000356.1:0-2330 GCA_036276615.1 Burkholderiaceae bacterium | reverse complement strand
CAGGCCGCCCACCGAGCCCCCCAGCCCACCCCCACCTGAAACCGCCCGCCCAGCCAGCGCCCTGAAAAAGCCCCAATCCGCCCACCGAACACCAAGAAGCCCACACCATGACCACCCCCACCTGGACCCCCATCTGCACCGTTGACGACATCCCCGCCCTGGGCTCGCGCCGCGTGGCCCGGCCCCAGGGGCTGGACGTGGCCCTGTTCAAGGCGGCCGACGGCAACGTGTTCGCCCTGCTCGACCGCTGCCCGCACAAAGGCGGCCCGCTGAGCCAGGGCATCGTCTTCGGCCACAGCGTGGCCTGCCCGCTGCACAACTGGACCATCGCGCTGGACAACGGCCAGGCCGCCGCGCCCGACAACGGCTGCACCCCGCGTTTTGACGTGAAGGTGGACAACGGCCAGGTCTTTTTGGACGCCCAGCAACTGGCCCGCCACGCCACCGACCTCACCCGCCCGGTGGCCGGCCCCTCGCAACGCACCCCAGGCTGCCACGGCCTGACCCACGGCCACTGCCATGCCTGAAACCCGCTCCACCTGCCCGTACTGCGGCGTGGGCTGCGGTGTGCTCATCCAGCACGACGGCCAGCGCGTGCTGGACGTGCGCGGCGACCCCGACCACCCCGCCAACCGCGGCCGCCTGTGCACCAAGGGCAGCACCCTGGCGCTGACCGCCCGCGAGGCCATCGCCCCCGGCACCCGCTTGCTGCACCCGCAGCTGCGCGCCCAGCGCCCCGGCCCCTGGCTGCCGCTGGGCTGGGATGCCGCGCTGGACCTCGCCGCCCAGCGCATCGCCGACACCGTGCACACCCACGGGGCCGACGCCGTGGCCGTGTACGGCAGCGGCCAGTGGCTCACCGAGGACTACCACGCCTTCAACACGCTGGTCAAAGGCGTGCTGGGCACCCACCAGCTGGACACCAACTCCCGCCTGTGCATGAGCAGCGCCGTGGCGGGGTACAAGGCCACGCTGGGGGCCGATGCCCCGCCCGCCTGTTACGACGACCTGGACCACGCCCACACCCTGTTCATCAGCGGCAGCAACACCGCCTGGGCCCACCCCATCCTGTTTCGACGCATCGAAGACGCCAAGGCCGCCCGGCCCGGGCTGCGCCTGATCGTGGCCGACCCACGCCGCACCGAAACCGCCGCGTGCGCCGACCTGCACCTGCCCCTGCAACCCGGCACCGACGTGACGCTGTGCCACGGCCTGCTGCACATCATGCTGTGGGAGGGCTGGGTGGACAGCGCCTACATCGCTGCCCACACCACCGGCTTTGACGAGCTCAAGGCCCTGGTGCGCGACTTCACTCCCGCCCACGTGGCCCGCGTGTGCGGCCTGCCCGAGGCCGACCTGCACACCGCCGCCCGCTGGATCGCCGGGCTGGACACCGCCGCTGACGCCCCCGCCACCACCACCGGCACCTTCACCGGCCAGGATGGCCGCCAGCGCCGCCCCACCCTCAGCCTGTACTGCCAGGGCCTGAACCAGAGCAGCCACGGCACCGCCAACAACGCCGCCCTCATCCACCTGCACCTGGCCACCGGGCAGATCGGGCAGGTGGGCGCGGGTCCTTTCAGCCTCACCGGCCAGCCCAACGCCATGGGCGGGCGCGAGGTGGGCGGCATGGCCAACCTGCTGCCCGGCCACCGCGACCTGGCCAACCCCCAGCACCGCGCCGAGGTGGAAGCCCTGTGGGGCCTGAACGCCCTGGGCCGCACCCTGGCCGCCCAACCGGGCCGCACCGCGGTGGAGATGTTCCAGGCCGCGGCGGACGGGCAGGTCAAGCTGCTGTGGATCGCCTGCACCAACCCCGCCCAAAGCCTGCCCGACCAGGCCACCGTACACCGGGCGCTGGAGCGGGCGGACTTTGTCATCGTGCAGGAGGCGTTTGCCCACACCGCCACCACCGCCCACGCCCACCTGCTGCTGCCCGCCACCACCTGGGCCGAAAAGGAAGGCACCGTGACCAACAGCGAACGGCGCATCAGCCGCGTGCGCGCCGCCGTGCCCCCGCCCGTGCACCCCGACCACCCGCACGACGGCCCGCGCCACGACTGGCGCATCGCCCGCGACGTGGGCCAGCGGCTCGAAGCCCTGCTCCACCCCACAGCGTCGGCCACGCCCGCGGCCCCGGACGCCCCTCGCCTGATGGCCTGGGACGGCCCCGAGGCGCTGTGGAACCAGCACCGCGAAGCCACCCGCGGGCGCGACCTGGACATCACCGGCCTGAGCTACGCCACCCTGGAGCAACACGGCCCGCAGCAATGGCCGTACCCCGAGGGGGCCACCCAGGGCCAGGCCCGCCTGTACACCGATGGCCGCTT
>DASUON010000355.1:0-8489 GCA_036276615.1 Burkholderiaceae bacterium | reverse complement strand
GGTGGAGTTGCGCGGCAACCGCCTCTCCATGATCTTCCAGCAGCCCACGAGCTGCCTCAACCCCGTCTTCCGCATTGGCGACCAGATTGCCGAGACGTAGTGCCGCCACCGATCGGCGGCCCGACACCTGGGTGCGTCATGTGCAGCAGCGGCTGCATGTGCCCTTGGAGACCGCGGTGCGGCAGCGGGTGGGGCTGCAACCCAAGGGGCCGTCAGTGGCGTCCGGTGCGGACGGGGGCAGCCCCCTCACCTACGCGCCTGCCGACCGGCTCACCACGTTGAACACACCCACACACCAGCTCATCCTGGGGCAGTCATCGGGAGCGGCGCACACCACGGTTGGCAGCGTGACCCTCGACACCCCGCAACCGGACGAGCCCCTGGCGTTGTGGCTGATGTCACTTGACGGCCTGCCCGTGCCCGAATCCAAACACCTGCTGCTGGCCCTGCCGACCCCGGTGGTGGGCAGCCTGCCCGGAGCCCGACCGGCCCGGCCCGTGGCGCTGGTGCCCTACCGGCACGCGACGGACTGGAGCACGCTGGAGCCCGCCGTGGGCAGCGGCAATGTGCCCTCCGGCTCCCGCACGGCCCAAGGCCCCTTGTGGTTGCGGCGCGACGTGCGGCAACTGCACCTGAGCCACCCGGCAGCGCAACTGGTGGTGTACCCCCTCCAGCCCAATGGCAGCCGCCGTGCGCCGCTGCCGCCCGAAATGGTGTCGTCCGCCGCTGGGCAGCATCACATCCGGCTGAACGCCACACCGGCCCAGACGGCCCTTTGGTTTGAATTGACCGCACCATGACCGACTCACCCCGCCCCACCCCTTGTTCAAGGCATGCCCACCAGACCACCAGCCACCCCATTCGCGTGGCGTGTGCACTGCTGGCCCTGTTGGGCAGCGGCGCCACCCACGCCACCGTGGATTTGAGCCTCAAGCTGGAAACCAGCCTGGGGCACAACAGCAACCTGTTCAAGGATGACACCGAAGGGGCCACCCCGCCCCTGCATGCGCCCCTGGGCACCTCCACCCGGACGCATGCCGTGGACCTGGGCGTGGGCATTCCATTGGTGTCCGACGACACCAAGCTGGTGCTGAGCACCCGCCTGGCATCGCTTCACTTTGGCAGTGCGGGGGATGTCAACCACCAGACCCACGACACCCAAGCCCGTCTGACGTGGCGTTACTCGGACCTGGTGCGGGGCGAGTGGGCCGTCGGACAGTCGCGAACCCCCTACCCGTTTGACGACACCTACCCCAAGCTGGACCCCATCACCCGCCAGTGGCACATGGGCGGGGTGACGCTGCACATCACCCCGGAACTGTCGGTCCCCTTGCTGATTGGCGGTGAAAACACCCAACACCAGGATCAGCTCACCCATGGTCGCTTGGATGTGGACCGGGTGCACGGCTCTGCGGGGGTCTTGTACAAGTCACCCACCGGCAGTGCCCTGCAGGTGGGCGTGGCCCGCACCCGAAACACCTACCCCGAACGGCTGGCCAGCCCTTCGGGCCCGAACGCATTCACCGAGCGGAACACCGACTGGTTTGCCGATGCGGTCTGGGTCATCAGCCCGCTCACCCAGGTGGGAGGGCGCGTCGCATCACGCCTGCGCCGAGACAACCTGGGCACCCCGGACGCCGGGCGAACCACCCTGTACCGTCTGTGGGCCGGGTATGCCCTGTCCCCCATGTGGCGGGCCGATGGCCAATGGTGGCACCAGCCCATTGACGTGACCGACCCCACGGTGGCCTCGTCCAGCCTGCAAGGCAGCTCCATCGGGGTGACGTGGACGCCCAGCCACAAGCTGACCGCGGCGCTGCAACTCCAACGGGATCGGCAGTCCGACCGGCTCCTGCCCGGCGCTGGGGTGGGCAGCCCGCTCAATGCCCGGAGCCAGCGCAGCCTGCTGCGGGTGCAGTACCAGCTGGACTCGGGTTTGAACCTGTTTGCCGAAGCTGCCCGAGAACAACGCACGCGGCGTGCGGATGACAAGGCGCACCAGTCGGTGTTCCGACTGGGGGTGGATTACACCTACGAAAACCTCAGCGGGGCCACGACCCGCAACGCCCGACCCGCCTGGCCGTTCCAGTGACCGAAGGGGGTGGTGGGGGCCGAGGTCTTACTCTCGGTCCGCCCGTTTCCAGTCTTGCTCGCGCTGCCGCACAAAACGGCGGTAGATGTCGAGCTTGGCCCAGATGAAACGCGGAATCTGCCACAGCTCGCGCGCCGTCAGAATTTGCCGCCCGGCACTCGCCCAGGCCGACAGCACGGCACCGCCCATCAACACCCCCAGCCCCAGCGCCCATGGTGCCAGCCACCGGGCGGGTTCGAACCACCAAGCCAGCGCGGTGATGACCCCGCCCAGTGCCATCACCAGCACCACCAGCAAGGACAACGGGGGCACCAGCATGTCCAAGGCCAGACCAGCCCGTCGCCAGTCCCCCGTTTTCAGGGCCTGCACCAACAACCGGGGGCACGCACTCAGGATCATGGACAAGTGGCCATGTTCCCAGCGGCGGCTTTGCTGTGCACGGGACGCGTCGGACGTGGGGAACTCGCTGTCCACCCGGGCACTGGGCATGAAGCGCACAAACACACCGTCGTGCGCCAACTCGGTGGTGAGCTTCAAGTCTTCCACGATGTGCCCGGTGGCCAAGGACCGCTGCGACAACACTGCCCACGGAAAGGCCATCCCCGATCCCAACAACTGACAGCACCCCACCATGCGCACCAGCCCCGATTGACGCACGCTGGTTTTCACCAGCCAGGCGAATTCCGAAATCTTGGCCCCCACCGGGGACCCCGGGCGGGCATGCATCAGGTAGCGCCCCTGCACCGGGGTGGCACTGTGTTGCGATTCGTGGGCCAGCCGCTGCACGTCGGTGCCAGACACCGTGCAATCGGCGTCGATCACCACCACCGTGGCGGGGGCAAGGGCTTTCAGGTGGTCCACGCCAAACTGCAAGGCATACCCTTTGCCCCGCCGATCCGGGTCGTGGCGCTCCACCACCTCCACACCCAGGGAGCGTGCCACCACCGCGGTGTCGTCGGTGCAGTTGTCGGCCACCACCAGCACCCGCCGCATGGGATCGGGGGTGGCCAGCAGAAACTGGAGGGTGTGGCGCAGGTGGGCCCCTTCGTTGTGGGCGGGCACCAGCACGGCGTAGGCCTGCAACGGCACCTGGGGGCCGGACACTGGGGACTGGCGGCGGGGCAGCAATGCCATCAGGATTTCAGCCACAAACACCGCCACCGGCACGCTCAACACCGCCAGCCAGGCACTGCCCAACCACTCCACCCAACTCAAGCCCATGAACGTGTCCCCTGTCCTGCCACCGCGGGATGCCAATGCCGGTAGACCGCGTGGTGCACCATCAACATGGACATGAAAAACAGAAACTGCAGGAACGATGTCACCCGCAACGCCGTGCTTTCAGACAGGTTGGACACCAGGAAAATGATGAACAAGCCGCTGTGAAACGCAAACTCCTGCCGCCGCAGCGACGCCAACACCACCAGGTTGCGCAAATGGAACAACAGCTGCAAGGCAAACAGCGCCAGGCCCAACAGCCCCAGTTCATTCAGAACGTCCAGGTACCCATTGTGAGCAGAGGGCACATTCCAGCGAAGCGCGTCTGAAATGTACTGGGAAGGCCCACCCGGCCCCAGCCAGAACGACGCATAGCCCGAACCCAGCCACCAGTGGCTTTCGATGGACTGCCACATGTACACCCAGATGTCGCCCCGTCCGGTCAGGTCGGCCGATTTGCCAAACAACGCCGAGAACGGCCCGAGGATGTCCGCGGCCCCCGGAAAGCGGTCGTTGACGAGGAAGAACCCCACCAAGGTCGACACCAGCAACAGCCCCATCACCACCACCACGCGCACCAGGAAGGCCGGGGCCCGCACGTGCTGCCGAAACAGCGCGAGGTAGAGAGTGCACGCCAGGATTCCGAAGAACAGGCTGGACGAGCTGCGTGATTTCAGCAGGCACAAAAAAATCAGCCCCAAGGTGGCTCCCGCCCGCCACCACCCCATGGGCCGCTGCGTCTGGACATACACCCACAACAACATGCTGATGCCACAGGCAATGCCCAGGATGTTCTTCTGCTCCAGGATGCCGCGCCAGGCCCCTTCAATGCCCACCTCGGTTTCCAGGGCCACCGTCGGGTTGACGATCACCATGAGGGCGGACACCAGCAACACCGCCATCAGCACCGCAAAAAGGCCCTGAACCAAGGAAAGCAGGCGGTCGCCCAACGCGTGCGCCAGCACAAAGCCGATCAGCAGCACACCGCCGTACTGCACCATCTGCCGAACGACCAGGGCCGGGAACGGGCTCCAGAACGCCGACGCGGCGGCATACAGCATCAGCAGCCACAGAAAGGGGTTGACCCAGACGTAACGAAACAGGTCCTTGAAGCCCGTGCGCCAGGCCAACAGGGCCGCCACCCCAAACAGGCCGCTCCATTGCAGCTTGCGCACCCACGAACCTTCGAGCATCTCGGGGTTGGGCTCGAAGTTCCACGACAAGCCGGTGGGCAGCACGGCAAAACCGGCGGCCACCAGGAACAGCCACAGGGCCAGCCGCTGGTCCATGCGGAGTGCCGGGGTCACGGCTTGCGGCGTCTGGTGTTGGGCAGGCATGGACGACTCAAGGCTGACGACGGCCCATGCGGGCCTTGAGCACCTTGGGCAGGAGAAAGCCCCACACGGTGGTCAGTTCCAGCAGCTCCGAGGCCATCATGCACCACACCACCGACGCCGCACCATGCTGGGCCGGAACCCAGGCCAGCAGCATCAGCTGCAACGACATGGACGCCACGCTCATGGTCAGCAAGGGCTTGTAAGCCTCCATGCCCACCAGGGCACAGGTGCCCACGAACTTCACCGCGTACATGGCCGCATAACACGTCCACCAGACCAGCAGCTCACGCGCCAAGTGGTATTTCTGGAAGGGGCCCAAGGCCAACACCCCGTCGATGGACACCGCCAGCACCGAGACGTACACGGTGATGACCACGGCCATCAGGCCCAGCGACTTGTTCAAGTACCAACGCAAGGCCCGGGGTTCCCCGGCCTGAACCAGGTGGGCAATGTCCGCACGGCTCATTTGCTGCCAGGCCACGGTCACCAGCGTCACCGGCATCAACAACAGCCGCGAGGCATTCAGTTCGGCGGTGGCCGCCAACCCCAGGGCCAAACCCGTGATGTACAGGAACGCGTTGTTTCCCACCCAGCCCGTGGCCAGTCCCGGCAACGCCCATCGGGTGATGGCCCAATACCCCTCCAGCCAAGACCACAGCCGTTGCCCCGTGGTGGGACCGGCGTCATCCACCGCGCGCGGGGTGACGCACACGGCCAAGGCATTGGCTCCAGCCAGCACCCCCAGCGCCGTGACCACATCCAGCGCCCCCCACCACCGCAGGGCCGCCCCCCCCGCCAGGGTCAACAGGCCAAACAGCCCATCCAACTGAAACACCCGTTCAGGCCGCTGTTGCAGGTGAAAGCTGGAGCGTTTGAAGTCCCGCACCATCAAGCTGAACACATAGGCGGCAAAGGCCGCCGACAGCCCCATGGAATGCCCCAAGGGGTGGTCGGTCAGAACCAACAGCGCGGCCACCACCACCGAAGCCACCAGACCCAACACCAGGGCCAAGCGCCGCGCCACCGACTGGGCTTGCCCCAGCAACACCGCCACCCGCTCGCCATGGCCCCGGGACATGGTGTTGGCCACGGCATTGGTCACCAACGCGTCAATGCCACCGCACAGCAGCACCCCCGCGGCAAACAGTTGCACATACAGCCCGTACTCCTGCTTGCTGACCGTGCCCATCAGCGTCAGGCCCACCGCAAAGTTCAAGGCACTGAGCATGCCCTGATCCACCGCGGAGATGAGCGAGCGTTTGATCATCAGCGACCGGAGGCGCGCCGCAGGGCATCCAGCACCCGGGGGGCTGCCTGACCATCCCCATAAGGGTTGATGGCCTGGGCCATGCGCGCATATTCCGCGGCATCGGACAACAGCAGCGATGCCTCGTGCAGGATGCGCTCTTGCGATGCGCCCACCAGTTTGGCCGTGCCGGCCTGCACGGCTTCGGGGCGCTCGGTGCTTTCGCGCATGACCAGCACGGGTTTGCCGAGCGAAGGAGCTTCTTCCTGCACACCGCCTGAATCGGTCAGGATCAGGTGCGAGTCCATCATGGCGGCGACAAAGTCCGGGTAATCCAACGGCTCGGTCAGGCGCACCCGCGGGTTGCCCGACAGCGCGGGCATGACCACCTCACGCACCTTGGGGCTGAGGTGCACGGGGAAATGCACGGTCACGTCGTCAAACCGCTCCAGGATGCCCAGGATGGCGGCACACAGCTGGCGCATGGGGTCGCCGTGGTTCTCGCGTCGGTGGGCCGTGACCAGGATTTGCCGCCCTCGGGGACGCTCGTGCGCCTGGATCGCCATCAGCTTGTGACGGGTCCACAGCAGGGCGTCGATGCCGGTGTTGCCGGTGACCAGGATGCGGCCGTCTGCAATGCCTTCACGCAGCAGGTTGGCGCGGGCCCCTTCGGTGGGGGGAAAGTGCATGGACGACAGGTGCCCCGTCATCACCCGATTGGCCTCTTCGGGGAAGGGGCTGTACAGGTCGTGGGTGCGCAGCCCCGCCTCGACGTGCGCCACCGGAATCTGGTGGTAGAAAGCGGCCAGAGCCCCCACAAACGTGGTGGTGGTGTCGCCTTGCACCACCACCCAGTCGGGGCGGTGGGTCTTGAGCCGCTGGTTGATGCCGTCCAGGCTGGCCATGGTGATGTGGGCCAGGTCCTGGTTCTCACGCATGATGTTGAGCGACACGGCGGGCTCGATGCCAAACCACGCCAGCATGCTGGCCAGCATTTCGCGGTGCTGACCGGTGCTGATCACCTCCACCTGGAATTGCTCGGGGCGGGCCTGGGCGGCCAGCACCAGGGGGGCAAGTTTGACCGCCTCGGGGCGCGTGCCCAGCACCACGGCCAGGCGCAGGGGCTGGCCCCCGGGTTGTGTTGTGTTCATTCAACGGTTCCTGTACGAAGGCAGCAGCAGCGCCCGCAACACCAGCGCACCAAACTGCATGCCGGTCACCATGTAGCGTTTCCACAGCCGCCCGGGCTCCTGGATGAGCCGGAACACCCATTCCAGCCCCACCTTCTGCATCCACAGCGGCGCCCGCTGGCGCAAACCCGCCAGCACGTCAAAGCTGCCACCCACGCCCACCGCCAGGTTGACGTTCAGCACAGGCCATTGTTCTTCGATGAATTGCTCCTGGCGCGGCACCCCCATGCCCACCAGCAACATCTTGGCACCGCTGGCCGCCACCGCCTGGGCACGGGCCGCTGCCTCGTCCGCCTTGAAATAGCCGTCGGCCCCGGTGATGCTCAGCCCCGGGTGGCGCTCGCGCAGGCGGGCCATCATGCCCTGCACCACGTCCTGGGTGGCCCCCAGGCAATAAATGGTTTCGTGCCGCTGCACAGCCCGTTCACACAGGCATTCGACCAGATCGACCCCCGTGACCCGCTCGGGCAACGGGCGACGGAACCAGCGGCTGGCCCACACCAGGGGTTGCCCATCGGCCACCGTCCAGGTGGCACGGTCCACAAAGGATTGGAGCCGGGGGCTTTCGCGCATCATCATCAGGATGGCGACGTTCACCGTGGCCAACCAGCCACGCCGACCGTGATCCATGTCCGAAAACAACTGATCGACACATTGCGACAGGGTGACGGCGTCGAACACCCCATTGAACAATGGCACTTTGGCGGTGGAGGGGATGGGCTGGCTCATGGACGGGGTAGTTTATGCTGACGCCCCGTGATTGGCGCTGCACGGCGTGGCCAATCCCGCGGGTTTGGTCACACTTTGCCGTGACTTGTGTCCCCCACTCCACAGCCCACCGTTTGAAACCCGGCCCGCCCTTCACATCGCCCCCATGGACATCGCACTCACCGGAGCCACCGGGCAATTGGGACACGCCCTGGTCCCCGCGCTGCTGCAGGCCGGGCACCGGGTGCGGATGCTGCACCGCCACTTGCCGGGCCGCACGCTGCCCCCAGCCCCACCGGGCGTCACCCACCACGCGATCAACCCGCTGGACGTGGCCTCGGTCTCGCAGGCCCTGCGCGGGGCCCAGGCCGTGGTGCACGCCGCGGCGGCGCTGACCGGCGACGAAGCAACCCAGCACCAGGCCACGGTCACCGGCACCGAGGTGGTGCTGCTGGCCATGCGAAACGCGGGCGTGTCCCGGCTGGTGGGCATCAGCTCGCTGTCGGTGTACGACTACGCCGCCCTGCCCCCCGGCAGCAGCCTCAACGAACAATCGCCCTTGGAAGCCCGGCCCCAGGAACGCGACGTGTACACCCGCTGCAAACTGGCCCAGGACGCCCTGTTCCGGCAGTTTGCCCACACCGACTCCGCTGTGGTGGTGCGGCGCCCTGGCTTCTTCCACACCACCCCCTGCCCCT
>DASUON010000354.1:0-2237 GCA_036276615.1 Burkholderiaceae bacterium | reverse complement strand
CCCCGGCCCGGTGTTCCTGCTGGGGCATTCGCTGGGAGGCATCGTGAGCCTGATGTGTGCGGCCCGCTTCCCCCAACTGGGTGGCCGGGGGGTCCAGGGCGTGGTCATGCTCGACTCCCCCGTGCTGGGCGGCTGGAAGGCGCAAGCGCTGGCCATGGCCAAGCACACCCAGGTGGTGGGGGCCCTGTCCCCCGGGGCGGTCAGCAAGAAGCGCCGCCACCAATGGCCCAGCGCCGCCGAGGCCCTGGCCCACTTCCAGCACAAAAAGGTGTTTGCGGCCTGGCACCCCCAGGTGCTGGCCGACTACATCACCCACGGCACCGAAGACGCGGCCCTGCCCGACGGCAGCACCCACCGCGTGCTGCGTTTCGACCGCGACGTGGAAACCGCCATTTACAACGGCCTGCCCCACCACCTGGACCGGCTGCTGCGAGAGCACCCACTCCCCTGCCCGGTGGCGTTTGTGGGGGGCACCCAATCGGTGGAAATGCGCCAGGTGGGCATGGCCTTGACGCGCCAGCTGGTCAACCCGGAACAGCACCCCGAGCGGCTGCGGATGATCGAGGGCACCCACCTGTTCCCCTTGGAAAAACCGACCGAGACCGCCGACGTGGTGGCCGACGTGCTGCGGGGGTTGATGGAGCGGTAAAACCGCGTCAGCGCAGCGCGGTCGGGTCGGTCAGCAACACATCCACCACCCCGTAACGCCCGGGCGACTCGTGGTAGGTGGACGGGTAGTCCCGCTGGGGGGCGTCCCCCATGCCGTCGGACAGCACACGCGCCACGACCTGCCGAACATGCTGGGCCAGGGCCTGGGCATCCCCTCGAGGCAGGCGCTCCTGAAGCAGGGCCTCGGGCAGCTGGGCCAGAAAGGTCTCGCGGTGTGAGGCCCAATGCGCCAGCACGGCGGCGGTGTCGAAACTGCCCGCCACCACCCGGATCAGGGGCACGGTGACCGTGACGGTTTCCTCGCCCAACTCACCGTCCACACGCACCTTGAAGGCGGTGGGGTGGGTGGTCAGGTTCCAGGTCCGGTTGAGCCGGTCGTTCGCCAGTTCCCGCGCCACCACCGCGTCCAGCTCGGGGTTGGCCGCCAGCAGCGCCACCTTGCGCGCGTGCAGACGCTGGCGGGTGGCCTCGGCGGTGCCGGGGGCCGACATCTCCGAGCGGATGGACGCCAGCTCGGCCTGTGATGACGGCGCCGGTTTGAAGGCCATGGCCACCGCCACCCCCACGGCAATGGCCGCCACCGCCAGACCGACCGCCCCCCAGGGAAAGGCCTTGGACACCGAAGGCAAACGCGACGCGGCCCGGGGGGAACGGGTTGTTCGCACCGGTGCACGCCGGGCTGCGGGTGACGATGCGGCTGCGGGGGCTTGCTGCCGCCTCAGCTTGGCGTCGTAATCGGCCCGTTTGGCCGGGTCGGACAGCACCTCGTAAGCACTGGCCACCTGAGCCGCCTTGAGGGCGGCGGCCTCGTCGCCCGGGTGGCGATCCGGGTGGTGGCGCTGCATCAGGCTCTTGAACGCGGCACGAATCACCTCCGGACTGGCCTTGGGGCTGACTTCCAATGTCTCGTAGTGGTTCACGACGCGGCCTTCAGTTCACGCGTTCAAAACGGGTCACCGAGCCGTCGCGCTCACGCAGCTCAAAACGGGCTGGCGACACGCTCAGGATGGGGTTGGTGTCGTGCATCACCCCGGAGTCGGTCCGGAACGTCCACACCAGCGTGCGGTCCTGCAGGTGCCAGACGCCGTACTGGAGGGCCTCGGCCCCCGACTCGGAGCGGATCTCCCACTCACCATTGGCCAGCAGCTCGATGGGGCGCGTGGCCAGCCGGGTGGATTTCCAGCGCCCGACGAACTGATCCGCCGTCCAAGCCGGTTGGCGGGAACAACCCACCTGCGCCAGGGCCAGCACCAAGACCAGCGCGGCCCCGACCAGGCCCCACAGGCGGCGGCCCCTCATCGCCTCAGGATGGACTGCCAATGCTCCCTCTCCTTCTCCAAACGCCGTTGCTCGGCCTCTTCTTTGGCCCGTTCGATGGCCCTGAGGCGCTCGTCTTCGCGTTCGGCGCGCAGGCGGGCCTGTTCTTCGGCGCGCCGCAGGTCCTCGGCCACCTGCTCACCACGCCGCCGCGATTCCTCCAGGAAGCGGCGTTGTGCTTCTTCCGCCTTTTCCTTTTCCCATTGGGTGGTGCGCTGCTGGTTCTCGGCCTTGCGCCGTTCGGCCTCCAG
>DASUON010000353.1:0-5497 GCA_036276615.1 Burkholderiaceae bacterium | reverse complement strand
CTGGCCACCCTGCATGCCACCCATGGCGCCTTTGTCTCCCATGTTTTTCATCATCGACATGCCTTCCTGCATCAGCTTCATGTGCTCGGCCATCAAGGCTTGACGCTCTTCAGTTGTCTTGGCCGCCATCATCTTGTCGTGCATGGCTTGCATGGACTTCATGTGTTGATCCATGCGGGCCATCTGGTCCGTACTCAACGGTTGGGTGGTGGCGGCCTTGACGGGCATGTTGATGCTCTTGGCAGGGGCGTTGGCATCGGCCGGATGGTGTTCTTTGTGCTCATCGGCGGTTTGTGCCCAAGCACCCAGCGAGGTGGCTGCCATGCACAGGCCAATCAGGGTGTTGCGAATATCGGTCATGGTGTTCTCCGGTTGGTTTCGGTGTGCTCAGTTGTACGCATTGAAAACCTGGGACGTGCCGTCCTTCTGGACCAGCAACACCTTGTAGGGGTCACGGCGCCCACCGTAAGCCGCACCGTCCATGCCCGGTGAGCCTATGGGCATGCCGGGGACGGCGAGCCCCAGGGCCTGCGGTTTTTCCTTCAGCAAGCGCTTGATGTCGGCCGCCGGCACATGGCCTTCGATCACGTACCCTTGAACCACAGCTGTGTGGCAGGAGCCGAATGCCTGCGGCATGCCCAGCCGCGCACGCGCGGCGGTATTGCCCTGATCCATGATGGTGGCGACAAAGCCATTCGTTTCGAGGTGGGCTATCCAGTCCTTGCAGCAGCCGCAGTTCGGGTCTTTCCAGACCTGCACCGCGATCGTCTTCGGCTTGGCCGCGACAGCGATGGGCGTGACGCCCAGGGCCACCATGCCCAGCAGCAGCGTGCGCCGGGTGGTTTTCGAGGGAAAAAGTTGAGGTGTCATGGCTTGCCCACCTTGACCGAGCCCTTCATGCCCCCTTCGTAGTGCCCGGGCATGAGGCAGGCAAAGTTCACGACGCCTGCCCGGGTGAACTGCCAGACGATTTCCCCCTGCTGACCGGGCGCCAACGTCACCTTGCTGGGTTCGTCGTGTTCCATGTCGGGGAATTTCCGCATCACCTCCAGGTGTTCAAGCAGTTCTTTTTCGGTGCCCAGGCTCATCTCGTGCTTGATCTGGCCGCTGTTCTTGACGATGAAGCGGACCGTTTCACCTTGTTTGACACGGATGTCGGCCGGCGTGTACCGCATGTTGTCGGTCATGTCGACCGTGATGGTGCGGCTGACTTTGGCCACCACGCCCGGTTTGCCGATGGCCGTTTCGCCGTCGCCATGGCCGTGTCCGCCCGCGTGGTTGCCGGCGGCAAAAGCCGCCCCCGACAGAGCCAGTGTGAGCAAAGCGATGAGTGTTTGGGGGGTGTTGCGTGGGTGGGTCATTCGGTGTCTCGGGTGGTCAACTGGGTCGGTCAGTGGCCGCTGTGCCCAGTGGGTTTGCGGGCCCGCAGTGGCGTGGGTGCCCCGGGTGGCGTGGGCGACGGCCCCGCCGGGCTGTTGTCGGCCTTCGTGCGCACGGGGTCTTGCACCTGGCCAGGGTAGGCTTGCGCCACCGTTCCTTCGGGGTGCTTGAACCACCCGGGGTCGGTGTAGTCGCCGGGCTTTTGGTCCTGGCGCACTTTGAGCACGCTGAACATGCCACCCATTTCCAGCGGGCCAAAGGGGCCGGTGCCGGTCATCATTGGCGCGGTGTTGTCGGGGATGGGCATTTCCATGGCCCCCATGTCGGCCATGCCGCGCTCTCCCATCACCATGTAATCGGGAGCCACCTGTTGCAACGGGCGGACCAGGCCGCGGTGATCGACGCCCACCATGGTGGGGACGGCGTGGCCCATGGGCCCCATGGTGTGGTGGCTCTTGTGGCAGTGGATGGCCCAATCACCCAGCTCATCGGCCACAAATTCAATTTGGCGCATCTGTCCGACCGCCACATCGGTCGTGACCTCCGGCCAACGGCTGCTGGGCGGTGTCGGTCCACCGTCGGTGCCCGTGACCATGAATTCGTGCCCATGCAGGTGGATGGGGTGGTTGGTCATGGTCAGGTTGCCGACGCGTATGCGCACCTTGTCACCCAGGCGGACATTGAGTGTGTCGATGCCAGGAAACACCCGGCTGTTCCAGCACCAGATGTTGAAATCGGTCATCGTGTTGACTTTGGGGGTTCGGCTGCCGGGCTCGACGTCAAACGCGTTGAGCAGGAAACAGAAGTCGCGGTCCACATCACTGATGTGGGGGTGGCGGGTTTTCGGGTGCGTGACCCAGAAGCCGTGCATGCCCATGGCCATTTGGACCATTTCATCGGCGTGCGGGTGGTACATGAACGTGCCCGGGCGGCGCGCTTCGAATTCATACACAAAAGTCTTGCCGACCGGAATGGCCCGCTGGGTCAAACCACCCACGCCATCCATGCCATTGGGCAGGCGTTGCCCATGCCAGTGGACGGTGGTGTGTTCAGGCAATTTGTTGGTGACGAAGATGCGCACCCGGTCACCCTCCACCACTTCAATGGTGGGGCCCGGGCTTTGGCCGTTGTAGCCCCACATGTTGACCTTGAAGCCGGGCGCAACCTCCCGCACCACGGGTTCTGCCACCAGGTGGAATTCCTTGACCCCTTGGTTCATGCGCCAGGGCAGCGTCCAGCCGTTGAGCGTGACCACCGGGTTGTAAGGCCGCCCCGTGCTGGGCACCCAGGGGGCGGCGGTGTCGGTCGAGGTTTGGATGACGGGTTCGGGCAGCCCCGCCAGTGCGGAGCGCGCCACCGCGAGGCCCGCCACCGCCGTGGCGGCACCGGTAAAAAAATGTCGGCGGGATGAAAGGTGGTTCATGGTGTGTGGGACTCAATGGCCTTGGGGGGCGGCTTCTGCGCTGGCACCGCCAAGTGCCGCCAGCGCTTGCGGTTCGCCGCCGAACAGCGCCCACTGCAGATCCAGCGCCGCCAAGGCGAAATCACGTTGCGCGCCGATCACATCGGCACGGGTTTGGGCCTGGGCCTGCACCTCAGCGAGCAATTCCCATGTGCTTTTGAGCATCCCGTTGTAGTGCAACTGGGTTTCTTCGGTGACCTGCTCTTGAAGCTTCAGCACCTCGTTGCGGGTGATCGTTGCCACGGCATGGCTGCCCAGATACGCCCGATAGGCCAGTTGTGCCACGCCACGGTGACGGTCACGGCGTAGGGCGTTCACCTGGCTTTGGATTTTCTGCAGCTGCTGGGTGAACTCGCTGGCACCCATGGCCTGTTCCGGCACCGCGGGCAATGCCTGCGCCAAGCGAACGGCGTCATACCGGCCAGACAGTTGCAGCAGCGCGAGCAGGCGTGCTTGGTCTTGTGCGGCGGCGTACTGGGCCCGTTGCCAGTTGAGTTGTGCGTTGGCCCACGCCAATTGGTGGGGGGCCTGTGCCAAGGTGTTCCAGTTGCCGACGGCGACCATCCGTTGCCCCAAGGTTTGGGCCACTTGCGCTGCATCCAGCGACACCTTGCGCGGCGCGAGCGCCAGTTGGCTGGCCGTGGCTTGTAGCCAGGCCTTGCGGACCGTGACGGCCAGCTCCAGGACCTCATCCAGCCCGTCCAGTCTCCAACTCAGCGTTGGGTCCAGTTCGGTCCAACGGCCTGACGCCACCCAGGCCCGGTTCGCGCTGCCCAGGCGGTTCAAGGTGCTGGCCATGGACGGGTGCGCTTTCCAGGCCAGCTCCACCGCCGTTTCCGCCGTGCTCAAGTCCAAGGCATTCGCGGGCACCTCGGGTGTCGCCGGGCGCAGTGCTTTTGCTTGGGCTTGCTCCCATTTCAGCCAGTCGGCGTGGCCACGGGGAAATTGACCCACCCATTCGTTGGCTTGGCGCCAGGCCTGGTCGGCATCGACGGGGGCGGTTTGGGGCCACGCCAGCACGGGCAACAGGGCCAAGGCCATGACCCATGGGTGCCTGAGCCCAGATGGATGACAAGAACGCGTTTTCACAAAGGCCTCTTTGGTGGAGTTTCCAGTGGATTTTGGCGGATGTTGCCTGACGGCAGGCTGGCCGCCAGATTACAAATTTGTCATCTTCCGCCTAGGGCCCCGCCGTGCGTTGAAAATTGCGCCCAGGAGCCACACCGTGAAAATATTGATCGTTGAAGACGAACCCAAGGCGGGCGAGTACCTGAAGCAGGGTCTGCAGGAGGCGGGGTTTACCGTGGACTGGCAGGCCAACGGCACCGATGGCCTGCACACGGCCAAGGCGGGCAGTCACGACCTCCTCATCCTTGACGTCATGCTGCCTGGGCTGAACGGTTGGCAGGTGTTGCAGCAACTGCGCGCCGATGGGGTCGAGGTGCCGGTGCTTTTCCTCACGGCACGCGACGAGGTGGAGGACCGGGTCAAAGGGCTGGAGCTGGGGGCCGACGACTACTTGGTCAAACCCTTTTCATTCGCGGAGTTGTTGGCCCGGGTGCGCACCATCCTGCGCCGTGGACGCACGGGCAACGAACCGACCACCGTGCAGGTGGCGGACCTGGTGCTCGATCTGCTGCGTCGGCGTGTCACCCGGGGAGGGCAGCGCATCGACCTCACGGCCAAGGAGTTCGGTCTGCTGGAGTTGTTGATGCGACGCCACGGCGAAGTGCTGCCCCGTTCACTGATTGCCTCGCAGGTGTGGGACATGAATTTCGACAGCGATACCAATGTCATTGAAGTCGCCGTTCGCCGGTTGCGGTCCAAGATCGACGATGGGCATGACATCAAGTTGATCCAGACCGTGCGCGGCATGGGCTATGTGCTGGACGTCCCGGGGGAGCCGTTGTGATGGACCGTGTTTCGCTGACGGTCCGCTTGACGGCGTTCTATGTGCTGGCATCGACCCTGCTGCTGCTGGGCATGGCCGCCTTCATTTCGTCGGCCATCCAGCAGCACTTTGCCGAGCTGGATCGGGAGACGCTGAACGACAAAATCCAGTTGGTTCGCGGCATTGTTGCCAACGCCGCCTCCCTGGAAGACTTGCGTGGCCGGCTCAATGACGCCCTGCAGAGCCACCCGGGGCTGTACGTGCGCATCGACGGTGCCGATGGGCTCGTGCTGTACGACACCGCCGCGTTCCAATTCCCCCCCGCCTTGCTTCAACAGCCCCCGGCGGCTGTGGGTCAGCACACCAGTGCTTGGCACGATGGGCAGGCAAGCTATCAAGGTGTGGTTGCCACGCTGGCTGCGGGTGCGGTTTTGAAACAAGACGCCCGGATGGTGGCCGCCGTGGACACCGCGCACCACGCTCATTTCATGGCTGATTTGCGTCATTCCCTGTGGCTCTATGTGTTGGCCGGCGCGGCCACCAGCGGTTTGCTGGGGTGGTGGGCCACGCGCGCAGGGCTCACGCCGCTGCGCCGAATGAAAGCCAAGGCGCAACTGGTCACGGCGAACAAGCTCGACCAGCGCATGGACGTGGAGGCCATACCCGTTGAGCTGGCCGACCTGGCCACCTCTTTGAATGAGATGCTGCAGCGCTCGCAGACCGACTTTGGGCGGTTGAGCGATTTTTCCTCTGACCTGGCGCAT
>DASUON010000352.1:0-2920 GCA_036276615.1 Burkholderiaceae bacterium | reverse complement strand
GCCACTCTCGCCGCCGTTGTGGGCCACCAGGCGCAGCTGGGGGCACTGCGTCAGCAGCCGGGCCAGGTCGTTGGGTTCGGCGGCGCGGATGTCGGCGTCCAGGCTGCCCGGGCGTTGGCAGGCGGCGTACACGTCCCACAGGCCCACGCCGTGGGCCAGCAGCCAGGCGCAGCGCCGGGCGTAGTCCCGGGGCACGTCATGCTCATCTTTTTGATAGCTGCTTGCGCTTTCAGAATAAGCGCCAGAGCCCAAAAAAGCTTGAAACACATGCGCCATCACCGGCCAGAACTGGTTGCGCGGGTGGCCGTAGTACTGCTGGGCCACCAGCGAGGCCACGCCCGGGAAGCTGCCCAGCACCAGCACGCGGGTGTGCGCGTCCACCAGCGGCGGCAGGCCAACGAGGCGGGGGGCGGCACGCCCCGTCACAGCAGCGCCCCCAACCGGGGCAGCGCGGCCACGGCGTTGGCGGTGGTCTGGGCCGCCCAGTCGGCCACCGGCACACCCCGCAGACCGGCCACCACCGCGCCCATGCGCGGCAGCTCGGCGGGGGTGTTGAGGCCCTGGGCCTGCCCGGCCTGACGCTGGGCGGCGGTGGCGTACAGCCACTGGGGCGGGACGTCCGGCGCGTCGGTCTCCATCACCGGCACGGTGGCGGGCAGCTGGGCGGCCAGGCGGCGGATCTGGCGCGAGGTGTCGAAGGTGACGGTGCCGCCAAACCCCAGCCTGAAGCCCAGCGCCACAAAGGCCTGAGCCTGCACGTCGCTGCCGTTGAAGGCGTGGGCAATGCCCGCCTGACCCGGCGGGGGGCAGCCCCCGGGGGCGCTGCGCCAGACGTCGCGCAGGTGTTTGAGCAGCGCGTCGGCGCTGCGGCGCACATGCAGCAGCACGGGCAGGCCGTGGCGGCGGGCCAGTTGCAATTGGGTGCGGTACACCTGGGCCTGGCGCTCGCGCAGGGCCGGGGTGCACAGCGCGGGCACAAAGAAGTCCAGCCCGATTTCGCCCACGGCCACCAGGCGCGGGTCGTCGCGGTGGCGGGTGAGGTGTTCGTCCAGCAGGGCCAGGTCGGCGGCCACCTGGGCGTCGGTCCGGTCCAGCAGGTACAGCGGGTGCAGGCCCAGGGCATAGGCGTCGCCCTGGGCGTGGGCCAACTGGCGCACGGTGTCGAAGTTGAAGGCCGCCACCGCGGGGATGACGCACAGGGCCACCCCGGCTGCACGGGTGGCCTGGCAGCGCGGGGCCGCCTCCAACAGCTCGGGGGCGTCAAGGTGGGCGTGGGTGTCGATCCACATCGACTCGGCCTTTGCGTCCCTCAGCCCTCTTGCAAGCGCCCGGTGGTCAGGCGGGCGCGGCGGGCGCAGCGGGCGGCCAGGGCCTCGTCGTGGGTGACCACCACAAAGGCTGTGCCCTGGCTGCGGGCCAGTTCCATCATGAGTTCGAACACGCCGTCGGCGGTGCTGCGATCGAGGTTGCCGGTGGGCTCGTCGGCCAGCACACAGGCGGGCTGGGTGACCAGGGCCCGCGCCATGGCCACACGCTGGCGCTCGCCACCCGACAGTTCGGCGGGCCGGTGGTGCAGGCGCTCGGCCAGGCCCACGCGGGCCAGCATGGCGGCGGCCTGGGTGGCGGCCTGAGCACGGTCCATGCGGCGGATCCACAGCGGCATGGCCACGTTGTCCACCGCGCTGAACTCGGGCAGCAGGTGGTGGAACTGGTACACAAAACCCAGGTGGCGGTTGCGCAGCTCGCCTTGTTGCTGGGCACTGAGGGCCGACAGGTCTTGCCCCATCAGCTGCACGCTGCCGCGGGTGGGGGCATCCAGCCCGCCCAGCAGGTGCAACAAGGTGCTTTTGCCCGAGCCCGAGGCCCCGACGATGGCCAGGGTGTCCCCGGCACGCACGCTCAGGTCCACCCCGTGCAACACGGTCACGTCCAGGCGGCCTTCGGTGAAGCGTTTGGTCAGGCCCTGGGCCTGAAGAACCAAGGTTTTTTGGGCTTCAGCGCTTTCAGAAAAAGCGCTAGTAGCTACAACATTCATAGCATCACTCATAACGCAGGGCCTCGGCCGGGTTGACGCGGCTGGCCCGCCAGCTGGGGTACAGGGTGGCCACAAAGGCCAGCACCAGCGAGATGACGCCGATGGGCACGATGTCAGAGGCCAAGGGTTCGCTGGGCATGCGGCTGATCAGGTACACGTCCCGCGGCAGGAAGCTGGTGTGCAGCAGGTTTTCCAGCGCAGGCACGATCACGTCGATGTTGAACGCCACCCCCAGCCCCAGCAGCAGGCCACCCAGGGTGCCGATCACCCCCACCATGGCCCCCTGAACCACAAACACCCCCATGATGCTGCGCGGGCTGGCCCCCAGCGTGCGCAGGATGGCGATGTCGGCCCGCTTGTCGGTCACCGTCATCACCAGGGTGGACACCAGGTTGAACGCCGCCACCGCCACGATGAGGGTGAGGATGATGAACATCATGCGTTTTTCCAGCTGCACGGCGGCGTACCAGGTGCGGTTGACGCGGGTCCAGTCGCGCACGAACAGGTCGCCGCTGAGGGTCTGCACCAGCTGCCGGGCCACGGTGGGGGCCTCGTGCAGGTTGGCGATTTTCAGGCGCAGGCCGGTGGGGCCTTCCAGGCGGAAGATGCGGGCCGCATCGTCCATGTGCAGCAGGGCCAACCCGGCGTCGTACTCGTAGTGGCCCGAGTCGAAGGTGCCCACCACCGTCATCTGCTTGAGGCGGGGCACCACGCCCGCCGGGGTCACCTGCCCGCTGGGGGCGATGAGGGTGATGGAGTCGCCCTCCATCACACCCAGGTTGCGCGCCAGGTCGGCCCCCAGCACGATGCCAAAGGCCCCGGGCTTGAGGCGTTGCAGCACGGGGTTGTGGGCAAACACGTCGCTCACCTCGCCCTCCAGCGCCG
>DASUON010000351.1:0-16787 GCA_036276615.1 Burkholderiaceae bacterium | reverse complement strand
CGCCGCATTCAACACCGGGGCATCGGTGAGGGTGCGCAGCTGAACGCTCAACCGATCTGGGCTGGCGGACACCGACCATTGGGCGCCCAGGTCCATCCAGCGTTCGGTCAGGGCGTTTTCGTCCAGCGCGGGTTCGGTCGTGCTGGCGGCCACTCCGCGCTGGCTCATCAGGGCCATGGCGTCGGCCAGACCGGGTTGATCGGCCGGATCGCGGCGCGAGCCCGCGTCGAAATCGACCCGCAAGTCCAGCATGGGAATGCCCGCCGCCTCCACCCACGCCACCTGGGCGCCGCTGGGGTGCAGCCAGCGCTCCACCCGGGGGGCCGCTTGCGCAGTGGCCCCCAAAAACATCAAACAAAAAAGGACTGTAGCGCTTGATTTGATTGATGTGTTTGCTATGTATTTGTGCATGACCACTGAACTCATGAAAAAGGTGTGCCCACCGCTGCAATGCCGAGGGGCATCGCTCAATGGCGAATGTCCAGGCGCGGGCGCTGGCTGGCCGCGGCGCGGCGTTGGGCCAGGGCCTGGGCGTCGGGCACCAGTTCGGCCAGGGTGAGCCGGTCGGGGTTGAGGATGCGCTGGGCCACGGCCTGCACGTCTTGGGGCGTGATGCGCATGAGGCTGTCCATCAGCAGCCGGTCGGCATCGGCGGGCCAGCCGGCCACCCAATGGCCGCCCAGCTGGCGGGCCTGGGCAAACACGGCGTCGAGCTTGTAGACCTCGGCCGCCCGCCACTGGTTTTTGACGCGGTTCAGCTCGGCCTCGGTCACGCCCTGCTCGGCCACGCGCCGCACCTCGGCCTGCAATGCGGCCACCACCTCGACCACCGAACGGCCTGCGGCCGGTGTGGCATCCAGCAGGAACTGGGCGGGGCCTCGCCCGCCGCCGCTGTAACCGGCCCCCGCCTGATCGGCCAGCCGCTGGTCCGCGGTGCGCTGGATCAGGGCCCGGCCCAGGCGGGCCCCCTCGTGCCCATCGAGCACCGCAGCCAGCAAGGTCAGCGCCAAGGCGTCACGGCTGTCGGCATCACCCGCCGCAGGGTCGCGCAGGTTGGGCGCGGCGTAGGCCAGGATGACCTGAGGCTGCTCAGCCGCGGCCTTGAGCTGCAGGCTGCGCTGCCCCACCTGGGTGGGTTCGGTTTGCGGGCGGCGCTGGGGCACCGTGCCCGCGGGAATGGGGCCGTAGTGGCGCAGGGCCAGCTCCAGCACCTGATCGGGGTCCACATCGCCCGCCACCACGATGGCGGCGTTGGCGGGCACATACCAGCGGTGGTGGAACTGGCGCACGTCGTCGGGCTGCAGGGACTCCAGGTCGCTCATCCACCCAATCACCGGGCGGCGGTAGGGGTGGGCCTGCCAGGCCGTGGCGTTGAGCGCCTGGCCCAGCAAGGCCGCGGGCTGGTCGTCGATGCGCTGGCGGCGCTCTTCCTTGATGACCTCGATCTCGCGGCGAAACTCGTCGTCGCTCCATTGGTTGTGGGCAAACCGGTCGGCCTCCAGCCGCATGGCCTCTTCCAGCTGGCTGGCGGGCAACTGCTGGTGGTAGGCCGTCATGTCGCGGCTGGTGAAAGCGTTGTCGCGCCCGCCCAGGGCCGCGATGCGGCGCGAGTACTCACCGGGTTTGACCGTGGGCGTGCCCTTGAACATCATGTGCTCCAGCACATGGGCCACGCCGCTGGTGCCGTCCACCTCGTCGGTGGAGCCCACCCGAACCCACAGCATGTGCACGGCGGTGGGCGCACGCCGATCCGGTTGCACCAGCAGGGTGAAGCCATTGGGCAACACGGTCTGGAAGACCGGGCCTACACGTTGCCAGGCAGGCCGCTGCGCCCCCGAGACCGAAGAGGTGGGCACCAGCGCCGAGGCGGAGGACGCCCATGGAGCCTGTACCGGGGCCTGTGCCCGTGCGGTGCCGTGAGGCCCCCACACCGCCAGCGCCGCCACCAGGGTCCCCAAGAGAACGGTGGCCTGGGTTCGCCCCCGAAAGGAATGCATGCTTTTCATAGAATGGCATGGACTTGTGAAAGCTTGGAATGTTCTCATTCTTCAGAAAAAAACCCGCTGCTCCCCCTCCCGCCGCTGCCCCCACGGTGGCACCGCCCGCTTCGGCCCCTGTTTCACCCCCGGCGCCAACCCCCGTTGCGCCCGCCGCTGAAGCCCTTGTTTCACCCAGCGCTCCTGCCGCCGCGGTGCCCAACGTCCCGGCGGCCACGGCACCGGCGCAGCCCGTACCCGCCGCGCCCGTGACCGCTCCGCCTGCCACACCGCCTGCGATGGCCCCTGCTCCGGCACCGACCCCGGTGCCCGCCTCGGCTGACGTGCAGGCTTCGGCCTCGGTGGACAACACCCAGACCAAGCCCGAGCGCACCGGCTGGCTGGACAAGCTCAAAGCCGGGCTGAAGAAAACCGGCAGCGCCATTGCCACGGTGTTCACCGGCACGCAGATCGACGACGCGCTGTACGAAGAGCTGGAAACCGCGCTGCTGATGGCCGACACCGGCGTCAAGGCCACCGAGCACCTCCTGGCCGACCTGAAACGCCGCGTGAAAGACACCAAGACCACCGACCCCGCGGCGGTCAAAGGCCTGCTGGCCGATGCCCTCACCGAGCTGCTGACCCCGCTGCAAAAACCCTTGGCCGTGAGCCTGCGCAACCCCGCGCTGGGCGCGGCGGACGAACCCACCGTCATCATGGTGGCCGGGGTCAATGGCGCGGGCAAAACCACCAGCATCGGCAAGCTCACGCGCCACCTGTCCGACAGCGGGGCCAGCGTGCTGCTGGCCGCAGCCGACACCTTCCGCGCCGCGGCGCGCGAGCAGCTGGGCGTTTGGGCCACGCGCAACACCGTGGACATCGTCAGCCAGGAAGGCGGCGATCCTGCCGCCGTGAGTTACGACGCCGTGGCCGCGGGCAAGGCCCGTGGCAAGGATGTGGTGCTGGTGGACACCGCCGGCCGCCTGCCCACGCAGCTGCACCTGATGGAAGAGCTGCGCAAGATCAAGCGCGTGGTGCAAAAGGCCCAGGCCAGCGCCCCCGACGAGGTGCTGTTGGTCATCGACGGCAACACCGGCCAGAACGCCCTCACCCAGGTCAAGGCGTTTGACGAGGCACTCAAGCTGACCGGCCTGATCGTCACCAAGCTGGACGGCACCGCCAAGGGCGGCGTGCTGGCCGCCATTGCCCGCGAGCACCCGGTGCCGGTGTACTTCATCGGTGTGGGCGAAAAACTGGAAGACCTGCAGACCTTCAACGCCCGCGAGTTTGCGCAGGCGCTGCTGGGCTGAGCCGCCCTAGCCGGTTCAGGTCGCTTGATTCAGGCCGCCTGGGGTTGGCAGGCGTCCAGGCGCAAAGGCTGCCGCTCGGTGGCCAGCACCCGCTCGGCATTGAGGCTGGCAATGGGAATGCGGGTGTCCTGCGGAATGCCGCCCGACAGTTGCAGCGCCAGGTAACGCCCGCAACACACCCGCAGAAACGAGGCGAAGTTGTCCACCTCACCACGCTCCTGCACCAGCTCGTCGTACAGCTTGGTGCACAGCTGGGGCACGCCCATGCCGTCGCGGGTGGCGATGTCGTCCAACACCTGCCAGAACAGGTTTTCCAGCCGGATGCTGGTGGCCACGCCATGCAGACGCACAGAGCGGGCACGGCATTCGTACAGCTGAGGGTCGGCACTGATGAACACTTGGCACATGGCGTCTCTCCGGGGGGGGGCCCTGCCCTGTGGTGCCGAGCAGCGCCGCACGGGAAGGTGACCAACGCCGCAGCATGCGCCATGGCCCCCACCCCGTCAACGCGTGCAAACCAGCACGCCGGAGGCCTCAGAGGCTGATGCGGGTGCCCAGCAGGGCCAGGAACTGCGCCATCCACGCCGGGTGGGCAGGCCAGGCCGGGGCGGTGACCAGGTTGCCCTCGGTGTGGGCTCCGTCAATGGCGATGTCGGCATAGGTGCCCCCGGCGCGCTCCACCTCGTAGCGGCAGGCCGGGTAGGCCGAGCAGGTGCGGCCTTTCAGCACGTCGGCCCCCGCCAGCAGCTGCGCACCATGGCAAATGGCGGCCACGGGTTTGCCGGTGTCGAAAAAGTGCTTCACCATGGCCACCACGGCGGGGTAGGTGCGCAGGTACTCGGGCCCCCGACCGCCGGGGATGACCAGGGCGTCGTAGTCCTGCACCACCACGTCGGCAAAACTGGCGTTGAGGGCGAAGTTGTGGCCCGGCTTTTCGCTGTAGGTCTGCGCACCTTCAAAGTCGTGGATGGCGGTCTTGATCTGCTCACCCGCCTGTTTGTCGGGGCACACGGCGTGCACCGTGTGGCCCACGGCCAGCAGCGTCTGGAACGGGACCATGGTTTCGTAGTCCTCGCAGTAGTCGCCGCAGATCATCAGAATTTTTTGGGCTGCCATGTCTGTCTCCTGTTGGGGGTGAAAACGGAGGCCCATTGTTGGGCGACCTCAGCCCACCGTGGTGGTAGCCGGTTGTGACACCGTGCACAGAGGAGCGCCCGGCCCCGGCACGCACCCCGCCTCAAGCCTTCAGGAACACATCCCGGTCAGCGGCAAAGCTGGCGTGCAGCGGCAGCAACGCACCGCCCAGGGCACGGGCGTCGGGCCCCATCTGCCCCAGCAGCACCGGCGGCGGGTCGAACAGGCCCTGCCAGTCGTACAGCGCCAGCGCTTGGCGGGTGCGCTCCAGCAGTTCGTGCAGCAGCGGGGCGGCAATGGAGCCGTCAACCACCACCGCGTCCATGTCCAGCAGCGCTGTGCCCGAGACGATGGCATGTGCCAATGCCCGCGCACATTCAGCCAACCACGCCTGGGTGTGGGGCAGCCAGGGGGTTTGCAGGGCGCGGTCGTCGTAGGCCGCAGCGGTTTCCAGGCCCTGGGCCAGGTAGCGCTGCTCCAGCGTCCACACCGACGCCTGCGCCAGCAGCTGGGGCACGGTGCCATGCACTGACGACAAGGCGGTGTGCAGCGGCAGCGACGCCACCGCCCCCGCATTGCCGTGCAGGCCCTTGTGGATGTGCGAGTTGAGCACCAGCCCGCCACCCACAAAGGTGTCGATGAACAGGTACAAAAAATTGGCCAGCTCGCGCCCACGGCCTTGCAGCAGCTCGGCCACGGTGGCGGCCAGGGTGTCGCGGGCAAAGCTGACGGGCAGGTCGGTCATGGCCTGCACTTCGGCGGTCAGGTCGAGGTGAGCCCACGCATCGGCCTGGGTGTCGGACAGGCCCAGCATGCGGTGCCAGCCGCCCATGTGAAACGGTGCGGCCACGCCCACGCCCACCACGCGCTCGCGCAGGCTGCCGGGGCCTGGGCCCAGGCCGTCGAGCAGTGCCCGCAGGTTGGCGCGCAACGCGGGCAGCAGCACGGGCACCTCGGGGTAGGCGTAGGTGATTTGCAGGCGCTGGCGCACCTGGCCGGTGAAGTCGACCAGCAGCCAGTCGGTGTTGCGGCGACCCACCTTGATGCCGATGGCAAACGCGCCGTCGGGGTTGAGGGCCAGCGGCACCGACGGCTGCCCCACCTTGCCACGCACCGGGGCCTGTTTGAGCAGCAGACCGTCTTCGTCCAGGCGTGCGGTGATGAGGCCGATGGTCTGCGCCGTCAGCCCCGTGAGCCGGGCCAGCTCGGCCTTGGGGCTGGGGCCGTGGGTGCGCAGGGTTTGCAACACCACCCGTTCGTTGAATTGCCGCAGGCCCACATGGTTGGAACCGCGGGGTTTGAGGGGCGCGGCGGCAGGGGGGCAGGCAGGGTCAGTGGGAATGGATTTGCGTGGAGGTGTCACGGTTGCAGAGTGTCGCCGATCACACCCTTGTGCAAGATGAAGTTGCCCCAGGGCTGTCGCTCACCCGTCAAGACGATGGCGTAGGCGCGTTTGACCTGCTCATAAAAAGCATAGCGCTCCACGCTTTTCACAGAAGCGCCAGGGGCCAAAAAACCTTGCAAATGGGCGGCCACGTCGCGCTGCAAGGCACTCAGGTAGGGGGGCTCGGTGCCGCCCACCTGCATGCACTCCACCGGGTGGGCAATGTCCTCGGCCAAGGGCAGCAGGCTGACCACGGCCTGCACGGCGCGGCGCATGTCCACACCGGGCAGGTGGATGACGGGTTTGCCCGCCCCCAGGCTCATGGCGGTGAAGTTGGCGTCGGCCAGCACCAGGGTGTCGTCGTGGCCCATTTCGGCCATGACCTTGAGCAGCTCGGGCGTGAGGATGGGGTCGATGCCTTTCAGCATAGAACCTCCGCGGGCAGTTCGCTGGGGGCCATGGCCCCGGTCATCACGGCCACGGTGTCGCTCATGCTGATCTTGCGGGGGTTGACGATGCAGGCCCGTTTGCCCAGGCGGGCGATGTGGATGCGGTCGGCAATTTCGAACACATGCGGCATGTTGTGGCTGATGAGGATGACGGGCAGCCCCTGGTCGCGCACGCGGCGGATCAGCTCCAGCACCATGTTGCCCTCCTTCACGCCCAGCGCGGCGGTGGGTTCGTCCATGATGACCACATGCCGGGCAAACGCCGCCGCACGGGCCACGGCCACGCACTGGCGCTGACCGCCCGAGAGGGTTTCCACCGCCTGCGTCATGCTGCGGATGCCCACCTTCAGGTCGTTCATGCGGGCGATGCTTTCATCCAGCATCTTTTTCTTGTCCAGCAGGCCCAGCAGGCGGCCCAGCACACCCGGGCGGCGCAGCTCACGGCCCAGGAACAGGTTTTCGGCGATGGTCATGGCAGGGGCCACGGCCAGGTCCTGGTAGACGGTTTCGATGCCGGCGCGCCGGGCGTCGATGGGGCTCTTGAAGTGCACGGGCTGGCCGTCGAGCAGGATCTGCCCTTCGTCCGGCACCACGGCGCCTGACAAGGCCTTGATGAGGCTGGACTTACCCGCGCCGTTGTCGCCAATGACGGCCATGATTTCACCGGCCCGCAGTTCGAAATCCACGCCGTCCAGCGCGGTCACCTGCCCGTAACGTTTGACCAGGCCCTTGGCCTGCATCACCAGCGGTGCGTCGGCCCCGGGGGCCGGGTGGGTGTTGACTTGAAATTGCATGGTCAGCGCCCTCCCTTGCGAGAGAGCTGGTCGGTGGCCACCGCCAGAATCACCAGAATGCCCGTCACCAGGATCTGGTAGACCGACGACACGCCCATGAGGGTCAGGCCGTTGCGGAACACACCCACGATCAGCGCGCCCACCAAGGTGCCCAAAATGATGCCGCGCCCGCCAAACAGGCTGGTGCCACCCAGCACCACGGCGGTGATGGCGTCGAGGTTCTCGGTTTGCCCGGCATTGGGGTCGCCCGCGCCGGTGCGGGCCACGGCCAGCATGGACGCAATGCCGTAGAACACCCCGGCCAGCACGTACACGCCCAGCAGCACCTTGTCGGTGGCAATGCCGGTCAGCCGCGTGGCTTCGGGGTTGTTGCCCACGGCGTACACATGGCGGCCCGGCGCGGTTTCACGCAGCCACAGCCAGATGCCCAGGTACAGCGCCAGCATCAGCACCACGCCATAGGCCACCCGCGAGCCACCCAGGCCGAAGGTTTCGCCAAAGAAGTTCATGCCCTCGGGGATCTGGGTGATGGTCTGCGCCCCCGAGTACAGCTGGGTGATGGCAAAGGCGATGTTGAGCGTGCCCAACGTGACGATGAAGGGCGGCAGCTTGACCCGGGTGACCAGCAAGCCGTTCACCAGGCCAAAACCCGCCGTGGCCAGAATCCCCAAAGCAATCCCCACCGGAGCGCTGAGGCCGAAGTCCGCCGCCATCTTGGTCATGACGATGGAGCCCAGCGCCATGACCATGCCGCACGACAGGTCGATGCCCGCCGTCAGGATGACCAGCGTCTGCCCGATGGCGATGGTGCCCACCACCATCACCTGCTGCAGGATGAGCGCGAAGTTCTGCACGGTCAAAAACCGCTCGTGCTGGAACGAGAAGAAGGCGCAGGCCAACACCAGGGCAATGAATGGCCCCAGTGTCCCCAACGGTGGCAATTTGGCTTTGAGGGCGTTCATGGCAGACGTTGTCTTACTTGTTGCCCCAGCACAGGTCCAGGCCGGTCTTCACGTCGGCGCTTTGCACACCGGCCTGGGCCTTGGCGGCGATCAGGGTCACGCCCGTGTCGGTGTAGCCGGCCTGGCGCTTGCCGTCCTTGGCGTACTGCACACCGGCGGCCACGCCCATGGCGGCCATTTTCAGCGGGTACTGCTGGCTGGTGGCGGCGATGACACCGGCGCCCACGTCCTTCACACCCGCGCAGCCGCCGTCCACGGAAACGATGACCACATCCTTCTCCTTGCCCGCCGCCTTCAGCGCCTTGTAGGCACCGGCCGCTGCGGGTTCGTTGATGGTGTAGACCAGGTTGATGTCGGGGTTCTTTTGCAGGCAGTTTTCCATGCCGGTCTGGCCCTTGGCGGCGTCGCCGAAGCTGTCGGCCATGCAGGCCACTTCAGCCGGCTTGGCCAGCTCGTTGCTCTTGGCATCCAACGTTTGCAGGCCAAAGCCTTGCAGGAAACCGTTGTGGCGCTGGGCACCCACCGGGTGGCCGGGGAACAGGTCCAGCGTGGCGATGACGGGCTTCTTGCCGCCCAGCGCGGCCTTGGCGTACTGGCCGATCAGCACACCGGCCTTGTAGTTGTCGGTGGCAAACAGGGCGTCGGCCTCGGCCACGGGGCTGTCCAAGGCGATCACCTGCACGCCCTGGGCGCGGATTTTCTTGATGGTGGGGATGATGGCATCGCCCGACGAGGTGATGAGGATGGTCTTGGCCCCGGCGGCCACCATGTTCTCCATGGCGGTGATCTGGCCGGCGGTGTCGCCGTCGGTCTTGCCCGAGGCGCTCAGCAGCTTGGCTCCCAGCTTCTTGGCCTCGGCGTCGGCGCCCTCTTTCATCTTCACAAAGAAGGGATTGGACTCGGTCTTGGTGATCAGGCCCACCACCGGCTCGGCGGCAAACGCAGAGGCGGCCGCCAAAGACAACGCGGACAATGCAGCAACGGGGAACAAGGCTTTCATGAGGTGTCTCCTGGAGATGAATGGACGACTTCCGTCGCTGCACGCCCACTCGGGTTTTCACGCAACGCGACCTGAAGTGGGATGAACTATAGTCGCCCTTGAGTTATTAAATCAATTTGTTTTAATTATGGTTTTCCCTAGCCAAACCCTGCCCGGTCTGATTCAAGTCGCTACCGCCGGAGAGGCGCTGATGGACATGCTCACCGAGGCCGATGGCCGCCTCAACCCCTGCGAAGGGGGGGCGGTCTACAACCTCACCCGTGCGCTGGGTCTGCAAGGCGTGGGCACGCTCTACCTCAACCCCTTGTCGGCCGACGGCTTTGGCCAACGCCTGACCCGCGGGCTGAAGAATGCCGGGGTGCACCTGGCCCGCACCGAAGCCGCGGCCCTGCCCACCGCCCTGGCCGTGGTGGGCCTGGACGCGGCAGGCAAGGCCAGCTACAGCTTCTATCGCGAAGGCGTGGCCGACCGCGACGTGAGCGCCACCGGCATGGCCCAGGCCTGCGACCTGGCGCCCGGGCTGGCCGTGGTGGCCACTGGCTGCCTGGCCCTCATGCCCGCCGACACCCACGCCTACCTGCCTTGGCTGCAAACCCAACGCGACCGGGGTCGCCTGGTGGTGGTGGACGCCAACCTGCGCCCCGCCGTGGTGGCCGACATGGCGGCCTACCGCCGCAGCGTCACCGACGCGCTGTGGCAAGCGCACATCATCAAGGTGAGTGACGACGACCTGGACACCCTGGGCCTGCTGAAAGCGGGCAAAGCACCGCTGAACGCCGTGCACGCCCTGCTGCAGCAAACCCGGGCCGCCGCCGTGGCCCTGACCCTGGGGGCCGAAGGTGCCCTGTGGGTGGACCGCCACGGCCATGTGTGGCACGCCCGGGAAGCCGCCCCCGTGACCGTGGCCGACACCGTGGGCGCGGGCGACTGCTTCCTGGCCGGCCTGCTGGCCGCCCTCACCGCGCAGCCCGATGCCCTGCAACGCCTGCACACCCCACCGCCCCATGGCCCGGTGCTGGACACCCCCACCGTGACCGCCCTGCTGCAACGCGGCGTGGCCAGTGCCAGCTGGTGCGTGCAGCAAACAGGCTGCCAACCCCCTTCTGCGGCCCAAGTGGCCGAGCGCCTGAAGGAACACCCGGCCCAGGTCGCCCGGCTCACGCCGCATTGACACCACGCAGTGGGTCGACGGGTTTGCAACTCCAACACCCTTTCGGGTGAACACATTCCGCTTCGCGTTGCCGCTGCACGGCGTTCAATCCCTCGCGAAACTGTTCGAAACCGAGACAAACCGCTGAGACGGGACGTCAACCCGCTTGCCGGACCACGTACCGTGGCATGCATCAACCGTACACGAGGGTAAGCGCCGCGCCTGCCGTTACTGACTTCAGTCGTCAAGGAGCCCACTCGCATGATTTCCAGCAGCTTCCGTGTCGCTTCGTGGTCCCCCAGCGAGCACCTTGTTCCACCGAGAGAAATGGTTCGATGAGTCGCATCGCCCCCTCCCTCGTCGCGACGCCTGGATCGAATCGCGGCATCGACGCCGACATCCAGCACCACGTCAACGAGTTCTCGAGGACTGCGGCGCTGAGCGGACGGATCGACGCCGCGAGAAACCATCACCAGACGGCGTTCGCACAGACAGCCGCCCTGGACAGCCAACTCACCAGCCGGATGCATCATCCGCTGGCCGAGTTCTCGATGCAGAAGAAGCCCTTGGCAGACGCTTCGACCGCCATGGCACCGAGGATTCCCCTGCCACCTCGACTGCCTCCCGAGGGGTTCAACCATCCGCGGCCCGCGCAGCTTCATGCGCCGAGCGGCAACCCCAAGCTGCACCCGGTCGCCAACAGCGGCCCGATGGCTCAAGACCCGCGAGCCGCGCACCTGGGGCAGCTGGACCCCCAGTCTGGCGTCTTCGTGGGCACTGGCAAATGGAACGGAGCCGACCAACCCGCCTCGACGCTGCCCAGCAGAACCGAGCCACTGAAGCCACACGAGTATCAGCAGACGGGCTATCAGCTTGGCGTGCGTCTGGCCAGCACCGCCCCCCACCGAGAAGGTGAACTTCCCTTCGAACCGATTGAGCACCCTTCGGACCTCGCGCACCTGCGCAACGCCACCGAAGTGATGCACCAGACGAGGACAAGTCTCATGTTCGGTCGAGGCAACATCACAACCGATGTACGGGCCACGAATGGCGAGTCCTCTGCACGCGCACAGGTGTCCTACGACTTTGGCGTTCTCAATGGCTCCTCCGTGTTGGGCGGGGTGGCCCTGGCCATGGGCGCTGGCAACTGCGACCAGAACGGCCGAATCAATGCCCGCCGGTACGCCCCCATGCTGGGCGAAGGCGAGACGGTGGACACCATCATGAACAAGGCCTACAGCCACTGCTGGACTCAGATCAACCAGCCACCGCAGACCACAACCGACGGGCGAACAGAGGCACGGCCCACCATCGTCATGGACTCGTGGGCAGATGGCCCCGCCGTGCGCCTTGGCGATTCAGCGTGGTCACCCCAAGCCGCCAGCAGCACCGCGATGGAACGACTCGACAAGTCAAACGGCACACAGGAACTCAACAAAATGAACCAGGCCTGGGCAGACGCCGCCACACCGGACGGTCCGCTGCACCCACATGTCATGTCCTTGCTGTCACAGAACATGCAGAAGCCACCGAAGTACTCCGAGTACTCGCCGAACTCGGTCGTCAGCGCACCCCTTGCCAAGAAAGCCCAAGACCAGATGATGGAACAGTCCGCGTTCACGCGGGAAGTGATGGCCGTGGCTGCTGCACGCCAGGGCTACAACCTCAACGTGGCTGAGGCAACCAAGCCAAGCACTTCAGCCGCAACGCTGGACGCGACCATGAACCTTGACCGCCCCGAGCGCCCCCCCATCTTGGTCAGTGTCAACCTGGCGAAATGACACCTGAGCGTGAACAAGAACATCCAGAGAGGAAGAGCAATGCACACCATCACGAGTACCACCAGCCGATCGCATGCTTCAGCAGGCAACGAGAACGCTCTTCGCGAGCAACCCAGTGTCGGCCCCTCAGCGGCACCCACTTGGCAGGTGGACTCGCATGGCACGCCCCTCGCCCGGCACCCACGGCCACAGGGAGAAACCAACACGCTGCCACCGCGGCATCGCCTCGGCACCATGCCGCCAGCGCTTTTGAACACACTGAATTCGCACGTGGCTTCGCCCAGCGACCGGGTGCACGTTGCACTGGCGAACACGCCCATGTTTTCTGCCAGCACGCCCGCGGCATCAGCCCCAGCGCTCGCACACCTGCAAGAGGCCGCCCGAAGTGCGAAGGATTTCGACAGCTTCATGGCCACCCTCAACGGTGCGACCCGCCTACCCGAAGCACCACGTGCCCAGCTGCTCAGAGAACTGGCCGGACGGGTGGGTGACATCGCCCAGTGGGCCACATCGTCACAAGCACACATCCAGGCAGCGGCACCGCTGGCCGAGCAAAGCTTTCGCGAGTTGTGGCGAGGCGTCGCCGCGTTGCCCGCGTCCATGCAGGTGGAGCCACTCCTCGTGCTGGGACACCAGTTGGGTGCGCTCTCCGCCGAAAATCGCCTGGCCGCCATGCAGGCCATCCTCGCCGCCACACGACCGGCGGCGGCCACCCCTCAAAGAGCTCACCTGCTGGAACACATCGCCAGCCAGCTGGGGCTCTTTCTTCCTCAGGACCAGGGGCACGCAGTGAATCACATGCTCCAAGAGGCTGCCACCCTGGTTGCAGAACAACGGCGATCTGTGGTCGATGCATTGCGCTCAGGGTTGAGCAGTACGGCGCTGCCGGCGGATCAACATGCGGCCTTCCTGCAAGCCACTGACAAGGTGAGCCCCAACACCCCCGCCGCAAGGCCCAGTGGACGCGACCTGCTGGGACTCAAACGCCAAACACGTTAGCGCTGAACCTTCGCCAGCGGCAAAGTCCAATCCTGGGGTTAACACGAAACCACTTGGTAACAAAATTACCTTAAAGTAGAGCCCACTCGTACCCGACCGCACCCCATACGCCAACACCATGCCCGCCCAGACCCCCTCCACTCCCAAGACTCCCCCGTCCGAACCGCTGGACATCGTCATCTTCGGCGGGCTGGGCGACCTGTCGGTGCGCAAGCTGCTGCCCGCGCTGTTCATGGCCCACCTGCACGGCAACCTGAGCACGGCCACCCGCATCCATGTGCTGGGCCGCCAGAGCTGGGAGCGGGCGCAGTTCCTCGACTTCCTGCAGGACAAGCTGGCGGCCTTCGTGGCCGACGAGCACCGCAGCGGCCCCGCCTGGGCCAGCTTTCTGGACCGCCTGCACCCCGCCCACCTGGAGGCCACCGAGCCCGATTCCTACACCCGCCTGGGCCAGCAGCTGCAAGCGGGGGCGGCCAAGGTGCTGTACCTGGCCACCGCGCCCGCGCTGTTCACCACCATCTGCGCCCACCTGTCGGCCGCGGGCCTGATCGACGACGCCACCCGCGTGGTGCTGGAAAAGCCGCTGGGGCACGACCTGGCCTCGGCCCAGCAGATCAACGACGAAGTGGGCCGCTACTTTGCCGAACACCAGATCTTCCGCATCGACCACTACCTGGGCAAGGAAACGGTGCAAAACCTCATGGTGCTGCGCTTTGGCAACGCCATTTTTGAACCCCTGTGGCGCAGCCCCTTCATCAAGAGCGTTCAGATCACCGTGGCCGAAAGCGTGGGCGTGGGCAGCCGCGCCGGGTTCTACGACGGCACTGGCGCCCTGCGCGACATGGTGCAGAACCACCTGCTGCAGCTGCTGTGCATCGTGGCCATGGAGCCGCCGGTGTCGCTCAACCCCGACGCCGTGCGCGACGAAAAGCTCAAGGTGCTGCGCTCGCTGCGCCCCATGGGCATTGCCGAGGTGGCCCGCGACACCGTGCGCGGCCAGTACACCGCCGGGGCCTCCAACGGCGAGGCCGTGCGCGGCTACCACCAGGAAGACAACATCCCCGCCACCAGCACCACCGAAACCTTTGTGGCGCTGAAGGTGCACATCAACAACTGGCGCTGGGCCAACGTGCCCATCTTTTTGCGCACCGGCAAACGCATGGCGGCGCGGCAGTCGGAAATCGTCATCGAATTTGCCGAGCTGCCCTTTGCCCTGTTCCCCGACGCGCCGCGCCAGACCGTCAACCGCCTGCTCATCCGCCTGCAACCCGAGGAACACATCGAGTTGCAAATGATGGCCAAGGAACCCGGCAGCGGCATGCGGCTGCGCCCCGTCAGCCTGAAGCTGGACATGGAATCCGCCTTCTCCGCCCGCCGCGCCGAAGCCTACGAACGCCTGCTGATGGACGTGATCAAGGGCCGCCTGACCCACTTCATGCGCCGCGACGAGCTGGAAGCCGCCTGGACCTGGGTGGAGCCCATCCTGCACGGCTGGGCCGCGCTGAACGAAGCGCCCAAACCCTATGCCTCGGGGACCTGGGGGCCTGCGGCCTCGTCGGCGCTGATGGCCCGCGACGGCCTGTGCTGGGTGGAGGAGTCATGAGCACCGCCACCCTGGCCCGCGACGTGGCGCACCTGCTGCGCGACGCCCTGGCCGCCGCCCCTGGCCAACGGGTGGTGCTGGCCGTGTCGGGCGGCAAGTCGCCCATTCCCGTGTTCGAGGCCCTCAGCCAGCAGACGCTGGGCGGTGCGCTGGACTGGTCCCGCGTGACCGTGGTGCTGGTGGACGAGCGCTGCGTGCCCCACGACCACCCCGACAGCAACACCGCCCTGGTGCGCCGCCACCTGCTGCAAGGCGCGGCTGCGGCAGCCACCTTCATCCCGCCATTCGACACCCTGCCCCCGGCCCCGTTCAGCCCCGAACAGCTGGCCGCCTTGGTGGTGGACGCCAACCACCGCCTGCGCGGCCTGCCCCCCATCACCCTGGCGCTGCTGGGCATGGGGGAAGACGGGCACACCGCCTCGCTGTTCCCCGCCGCACCGGGGCTGGAGATGGCCCTCACCTCCCCCGGCCCCATGGCCTGGGTGACCCCCACCACCGCGCCCCACGCGCGGCTGACGCTGACCCTGCCCGCCCTGCTGGCCGCCCAACAGCGGCTGCTGGCCATCAGCGGCCCGACCAAACAGGCCGTGCTGGCCCAGGCGCAACAGCGCCCCGACCCCGCACTGCCCATCTCGCTGGTGCTGCACGGCGCCCCCACCGAAGTGTGGGCCCTGTGAACTTCAAGCCCATGTTCTTCAAGCTTTTTGGCACCCAGCGCTTTATATGCAAGCGCAAGCAGCTATTGAATTGATATCACCATGACCACCCCTCACGCCCCATCCATTCACCCCGTGCTGCACGAGGTGACCCAGCGCATCGTCCAGCGCAGCGCCGCCACCCGCGCCGCCTACCTCGCCAGCATGGCGGCGCAGCGCAAGGCCGGCACCCAACGCCAGGGCATGGGCTGCGCCAACATGGCCCATGCCTTTGCCGCCCTGCCCGCGAACGACAAGCTGACCGTGCGCGCCGCCAAACAGCCCCATGTGGGCATGGTGACGGCGTACAACGACATGCTCTCAGCCCACCAGCCCTACGAGCACTACCCCGAGCGGGTGCGCGACGCCGCCCGCGCCGTCGGGGCCACGGCCCAGGTGGCCGGGGGCGTGCCCGCCATGTGCGACGGCATCACCCAAGGCGCGGCGGGCATGGAGCTGAGCCTGTTCAGCCGCGACGTGATCGCCCTGGCCACCGCCGTGGCGCTGTCGCACAACGTGTTCGACGCCGCGCTGATGCTGGGCATTTGCGACAAGATCGTGCCCGGCCTGTTCATGGGCGCGCTGCAATTCGGCCACCTGCCGGTGGTGTTCGTGCCCGCCGGGCCCATGACCTCGGGCCTGAGCAACGACGCCAAAAGCCAGGTGCGCCAGCAGTACGCCAAGGGCGAAGTCAGCCGAGAAGCCCTGCTGGAAGCCGAAAGCCAGGCCTACCACGGCGCGGGCACCTGCACCTTCTACGGCACCGCCAACAGCAACCAGATGCTGATGGAAATCATGGGCCTGCAACTGCCCGGCAGCAGCTTCGTCAACCCCGGCACCCCGCTGCGCGAGGCGCTCACCCGCGCCGCCGTGGCCCGCGCCGTGGCCATGACCGGCCTGGATGCCGACGGCCTGAACCCGGGCCAGCCCCACACCAGCGTGGCCGACATCGTGAGCGAAAAAACCATCGTCAACGGCATCGTGGGCCTGGTGGCCACCGGCGGCAGCACCAACCACACGCTGCACCTGGTGGCCATGGCACGGGCGGCGGGCATCGTCATCGACTGGACCGACTTTGCCGACCTCTCCGCTGTGGTGCCACTGCTGGCCCGCGTCTACCCCAACGGCAAGGCCGACGTGAACCACTTCCACGCCGCCGGGGGCATGGGCTTCCTCATCCGCGAACTGCTGGACGCCGGGCTGCTGCACCGCGACGTGCACACCGTGATGGGCGCCAGCCTCTCCGCCTACGCCACCGAACCCTGGCTGGACCCCGAGCAAGGCGGCCAACTGAGCTGGCGTGCCGCGCCCGAACAATCGGGCGACACCGCCGTGCTGCGCCCCGTGGCCAACCCCTTCAGCGCCGACGGCGGCCTGCGCCTGCTGCAAGGCAACCTGGGCCGCAGCGTGGTCAAGGTGTCGGCGGTGGCGCCCGAGCACCGGGTGGTGCGCGCCCCGGCGGTGGTGCTGTCCGACCAGGCCGACCTGCTGGCCCTGTACCAGCGCGGCGAACTCAACCGCGACTTTGTGGCCGTGGTGCGCTACCAGGG
>DASUON010000350.1:0-2696 GCA_036276615.1 Burkholderiaceae bacterium | reverse complement strand
TAGGCGTGGTAGCAGTTGGTCCACACGCGGCCCGCCTTGATGGCGCGGCCCATGCGGTAGGCCACGTTGCCGTTGCGGCTCCACACGCCGGCGCCCAGGCCGTACAGGGTGTCGTTGGCAATGGCGAGGGCTTCGGCTTCGTCCTTGAAGGTGGTCACGGCCAGCACGGGGCCGAAGATTTCTTCTTGGAAGATGCGCATCTTGTTGTGGCCCTTGAACAGCGTGGGCTGCACGTAGTAGCCGCCGTCCAGGTCATTGCCAAACTGGGCCTGGTTGCCGCCGATCAGCACTTGGGCACCTTCTTGCTTGCCCAGGTCCAGGTACGACAGGATCTTGGTCAGCTGTTCCTTGCTGGCCTGTGCGCCCATCATGGTGTCGGTGTCCAGCGGGTTGCCATGTTTGATGGCGGCCACGCGCTTGAGCACTTTTTCCATGAACTTGTCGTAAATGCTCTCTTGGATGAGGGCGCGGCTGGGGCAGGTGCACACCTCGCCCTGGTTGAAGGCGAACAGCACCAGGCCTTCGATGGCTTTGTCCAGGAAGCCGTCGTCCTGGTCCATCACGTCGGCAAAGAAGATGTTGGGGCTCTTGCCGCCCAGTTCCAGCGTGGCGGGAATGAGGTTGTTGGCGGCGGCCTGGGCAATCACGCGGCCCGTGCTGGTGGAGCCGGTGAAGGCAATTTTGGCAATGCGCTTGCTTTGGGCCAGGGGCATGCCAGCCTCACGGCCAAAGCCGTTGACGATGTTGAGCACGCCGGGGGGCAGCAGGTCGGCAATCAGCTCCATCAAAATCAAAATGCTGATGGGTGTGCTTTCGGCGGGTTTCAGCACCACGCAGTTGCCCGCGCCCAAGGCGGGGGCCAGCTTCCAGGCGGCCATCAGGATGGGGAAGTTCCAGGGAATGATCTGGCCCACCACGCCCAGCGGCTCGTGGATGTGGTAGGCCATGGTGTTTTCGTCAATCTCGCTGATGCCGCCTTCCTGCGCACGCAGGGCACCGGCAAAGTAGCGGAAGTGGTCCACCGACAGCGGAATGTCGGCGGCCTGGGTTTCGCGGATGGGTTTGCCGTTGTCCACGGTTTCGGCGTAGGCCAGCAGCTCCAGGTTGGCTTCGAGGCGGTCGGCAATTTTCAGCAGGATGTTGCTGCGCGTGGCGGCATCGGTCTTGCCCCAGGCGTCGGCGGCGGCGTGGGCGGCGTCCAGCGCCAGCTCAACGTCTTCGGCGGTGGAGCGGGCGGCTTGGGTGTACACCTTGCCGGTGGTGGGGGTGACCACGTCGAAATACTGGCCCTTGACCGGGGCCACCCATTGGCCACCGATGAAGTTGTTGTACTGGGCTTTGTAGGCGATCTTGGCACCTGCGGCACCGGGAGCGGCGTAAACGGCCATGTTTGTCTTCCTCGTGTTTCTGGAATCGGTTGAAGTTGAACCCCGTGAACCCTTCACGCTGGGCCTGCTTCCCATACCAAAAACCGTGCCACCCGGCTTGAACGACACAAGCCATTGATTTGAAACAGAAAAGTGCTTCCGTCCATGTGCCACCATCGGCCCATGGACACCTGTCCGGACATGTCCGGTGTCCACTTTTGGAACAGTTGAGGCCCGCACAGGGACAAGCCGCCGCCCCACCCCCTGCCGTTCCTATACTGCCCGCACGCCGCGGGACACACCGTGCGACCGGAGACAAGCATGCAACCCACGCCAGACGCCCGACGCCTGCGCCACAGCCGCCGCCATTTGGTGGAACACGGAGAATGCCCGCCGGGCGTGCTGGACGAGCGTCTGTCGCGCTCGTGGCACCGCAGTTTCCAGTCGGGGTTGATGCCCACCGGGCGCTTGCTGGACGTGGGGCTGTGCACCGGCGCCGAGCTGCAGCAGCTCACCACCCGCCACCACGATTTGCTGGCGCACTCCCGCCCGGTCATGGAGTTCCTGTTTGAACAGGTGCGCCACCAATCGGCCATGGTCATCCTCTCGGGGCCCTGCGGCACCCTGATGCACACGCTGGGCGACGCGCACTTTTTGTCCCGGGCTGACCGGGTGGCGCTGAATGTGGGGGCCTCGTGGACCGAGGCCCACCGCGGCACCAACGCCATTGGCACCGCGCTGGCCGATGTACACGCCATCCAGGTCAACGGCAGCGAACACTACCTGGAGCGCAACGGCTTTCTCACCTGTTCGGCGGCCCCCATCGTGTCGGCCACGGGGGAGTTGCTGGGAGCCTTGGACGTGTCGAGCGAGCACCGCGAAGGCCCCGGCCCGGTGCTGGGCCTGGTGCGCACCGCCGCCGCCCTCATCGAAAACCGCTTGCTGGGGGCCACCTACCGCCACCACTGGCGGCTGCACCTGCACCCCCTGCCCGAGGGGCTGAACTCGGTGGGCGAAGGCATTGTGGTGCTGTCGGACGACGGCTGGGTGGTGGGAGCCAACCAGGCCGCCCAGAACATGCTGCACCAGGACCTGCGCCAGCTGCGCGGGCGGCAGTTGCACGAATTGCTGCACACCCGGCTGGACGACCTGCTGGCCCACCAACACCTGCGCAGCGGCCACAGCGCCGACAAGCCCGCCGCGGTGCGGCTGGTGCGCGACGGCAAGCCGCTGTACGCCCAACTGCAAAGCCGCCCGGGCCTGTGGCAAGCCAAACCCGCGCACCACACCCCTGCCCCCCCCCCCCCCCCCCCCCCCCCCCCCCCCCCC
>DASUON010000349.1:0-2938 GCA_036276615.1 Burkholderiaceae bacterium | reverse complement strand
AAATCCACCATGCGTTCCACATCGTTGCCTCCGCGGGGCGACGCGATGTTCACATCCCAACGAACGCTTCCGCTGCTGGGGTTCAGTCCCACCAAACGCCCGCCCAGCCCCACCACCAGCGTGTCCCCCACCGCCAGCAACACGCCTGGGTGACGCAACACCAGGGGCTCGCCGGAGCGGGTTTGGCTCCACAGGCGGATGCCGGTGTTGCCGTCAAAGGCCGCAACCGTGCGGTCTGCCGTCAACACGAACACCCGTTGTCCAGCCACCAGCGGCGCGGTGTGACTGGATGCCGACAAGCGCTGACGCCAGACTTCCTGCCCGTTGACCACGGCCACCAAGTCATTGCGCTCGGTGATGGCCGCAGCCATGTGGCCGTCAAAGCCCACACCAGCCGTGACCGCTCCGCCGACATGGGTGCGCCACACATCGGCCCCCGTGCCCGTTTGAATCACGGCCACCGTGCCATTGCCTCCTGCCACGGCCAACCGGTCACCGGCGGCGGTCAGCGACAAGGCCGTGTTGGAGCCCCCCACAGGGTTCACCCACACCTGCTTGGCCGAAATCAACGGCACCACAGGGGTCAGTTCAGCCGGTTTGGGCTTGTTACCGCTTGACGAACACGATGCCAAAAATGCAGCAGAAACAATAGCAAACAATGTACGTCTAATAAGCGGTAGAAGCATTTTTTAGCCTTTTATTGACTCACTTCGTTTGAGGCGTGGAAACATCCACACCCAACGCGTTCAGCTTGACTTCCACCAAACGACGGTACTCGGTCCGCTCGTCCATCAGCCCATGGGCCTTCTGGTAGGCCGCACGGGCTTCTGCGGTCTGACCTTTGGCCAGGAACACGTCCCCCTGGCGGTCTGCCGCCAGTGCTGCGAACTCAGCGGAAATTCCCTCGGACAGCCATTTGGCGGCCACGTCGGGCTCTTTCTTTTCAAGGGCCAAGCCCGCCAAGCGCAGCCGCGCAATGGATTGGAGCCCCTCATCAGACGAAGCCGTTGCAGCCCATTCCAATGCCGCACGCGCTTTGTCAACATCGCCAGCGGCAAACTGCCCCCGAGCCGCCAACAGCGCACCTTGTTGTGCATAAACAGTGCGACCAAACCGGTTCTGCAAATCCGTCATTGAGAGCTGGATGCGCTCGGGCTGACGTTCAGCAACGGCTCGGTCCAGTTCGTCATACAAAGCCGAAGCCCCCATGGCCTGCCGGTTTTGCCAATATTGCCAACCGTTCCAGGCGGTGATGCCCCCCATGACGACGATGGCCACCCCGGTGATGAGGTTGCCGTAGCGTTTCCAGAAGTGCTTGATCTGCTCAAGCTGTTCCTGTTCTTCAAGGTCGAAAGTGTTGGCCATGCGAAGGTCGATGAAATGAAGCGGTGGATTCTAGGCCAGCACGGGGCAAGCCTTTGTGGAGGGCAAGGACTGAGGACGGTCAACCACGCAACTGCGCAGCCCATTGGGCCACTTCGGCCAGCGGGCAGGTCCGTTGGCCCGCTTCGGGGCCTTCTCGCAAGGGTTTGACCGTGACCTGTCCTGCGGCCAGCTCGTCGTCACCGAACACCAGGGCATACCTTGCGCCGCTGGCGTCAGCCTTCTTGAACTGCGACTTCATGCTGCCCTGCCCTTCTGCACCTGCGGTGTGCATCAGCACGCTCACCCCTTGCGCACGCAAGGCGCGCAGGGTCTGGCTGACCACCGGCCATGCGGCCGCTGAGGGCACCACCGCATACGCGTCCACGGACGGCACGGGGGGCAGCAAGGCGTCGGCCTTGAGCAACTCCAGGATGCGCTCCATGCCCAGCGCCCAGCCCACGGCGGGCGCGGGTTTGCCGCCCACCTGGCCAATGAGGCCGTCATAGCGCCCCCCGGCACACACCGTGCCCTGGGAGCCCAGACGGTCGGTCACGAATTCGAAAACCGACAGGTTGTAATAGTCCATGCCGCGCACCAGCCGAGGGTTGACGGTGTACTCAATCCCATTGGCCTCCAGCATGCGACGCAAGCCATCGAAGTGGGCCAGCGACTCTGCGCCCAAGAGGTCCATCAGTCGAGGGGCGGCATTCACCAGCTCCTGCATGGCCGGGTTCTTGGTGTCCAGGATGCGCAGCGGATTGCTGTGCAGCCGACGGCGGGCGTCCTCGTCCAGCAGATCGGTGTGGGCGCTGAGGTACTCGATCAGCGCCTGGCGGTGCTGCAAACGCTCGGACGGTTGCCCCAGGCTGTTGATTTCCAGTCGAATGCCCTGCAATCCCAGTCGGCGCCACAGGTCGCAGGCCATGAGGATCAACTCAGCGTCCACGTCAGGCCCTGCAAAGCCCAGGGCCTCGGCGCCAAATTGGTGGAACTGCCGATAGCGCCCGCGCTGGGGCTTTTCGTGACGGAACATGGGGCCCATGTAGTACAGCCGCTTGCCACCGCCATACAACAGCGAATGCTCCGTGACGGCCCGAACCACGCCCGCGGTGTTCTCAGGTCGCAGCGTCAGCTGCTCACCATTGAGCCGGTCTTCAAAGGAGTACATCTCCTTTTCAACGATGTCGGTCACCTCGCCCAGCCCGCGGACAAACAGCGCCGTGGGCTCGACGATGGGCGTGCGCAGGTTCTGGTAGCCGTACAGCGCCATCAGCTCGCGCAATTGTTCTTCCAGCCACTCCCAGGCGGCCGATTCGCCGGGGAGGATGTCGTTCATGCCTTTGACGGCCGTGATTTTTTCTGCCATGAATTGCTCAGCGGAAGTTGGACGGGCTCAGGCACGGGCCTGATTGCCAAACCGTTGTTGAATGTATTGCTCGACCACCTGTTGAAACTCGGTGGCAATGTGTTCGCCGCGCAGCGTCATGCGCTTTTCGCCGTCGATGTAGACAGGGGCAGCGGGCGCTTCGCCCGTGCCGGGCAGGCTGATGCCGATGTCGGCATGTTTGCTTTC
>DASUON010000348.1:0-3340 GCA_036276615.1 Burkholderiaceae bacterium | reverse complement strand
CCTGCGCGGCGACACCGCCCCTACCCTGTTCAGCCTGCTGGACACCGCCCAGACCGGCATGGGCAGCCGCGCCCTGAAACACTGGCTGCTCAACCCCGAGCGCGACCGCCGCACCGCCCTGGAGCGGCTGGCCGCCATCGGCTGGTTGCAGGGTTTTGGCGCGGGACAGGGCTTGGCCGCCTTGCGCCAGGGCCTGCGCCACTGCGCCGACGCCGAACGCATCGCCGCCCGCACCGCCCTGCGCCAGGTGCGCCCGCGGGAGCTGGTGGCCCTGGGGCAGACGCTGCAACGGTCGCTACACATTTCAGAGCTGCTTGCGATTACAAATAAAGCGCTGGAGGCTGATTTTTCTTCAAATTCTGATGCCCCGCCTCTGCTCCAGCGCCTGGGCACGGCCCTGTGGCAAACCTCGCTGGCCGACTGCGCCGCGCTGCTGCACGCCGCGCTGCTGCCCGAGCCCGCGGCACTGGTGCGCGACGGCGGCGTCATCAACCACGGTTTTGACGCCGAGCTGGACGAACTGCGCGCCATCCAGACCAACTGCGACGGCTTCCTGCTGGACCTGGAAACCCGCGAACGCGCCCGCACCGGCATTGCCAACCTGCGGGTGCAGTACAACAAGGTGCACGGCTTTTACATCGAGGTGACGCAAGGCCAGGTGGACAAGGTGCCCGACGACTACCGCCGCCGCCAGACCCTGAAAAACGCCGAACGCTTCATCACCCCTGAGCTGAAAGCCTTTGAGGACAAGGCCCTGAGCGCCCAGGAACGCGCCCTGGCCCGCGAAAAATGGCTGTACGACGAATTGCTGCAGGCCCTTCAACAGCATGTCCCCGCCCTCACCGAACTGGCCCAGAGCCTGGCCGCGCTGGACGCGCTGGGCGCCTTGGCCGAACGGGCGCTGGCGCTCAACTGGTGTGCGCCCGAGTTCACCCAGCAGCCCGGCATCGAAATCCGTGGCGGGCGTCACCCAGTGGTGGAAGCCCGCCTGGCCGAGGCCAGCCGCGGCAGCTTCATCCCCAACGACACGGTGCTGCACGGCAAGGCCCGCATGCAAATCATCACCGGCCCCAACATGGGCGGTAAAAGCACCTACATGCGGCAGGTGGCCGTGATTGCGCTGCTGGCCAGCATGGGCAGCTTCGTGCCCGCGCAAAGCTGCCGCCTGGGGCCGCTGGACGCCATCCACACCCGCATTGGCGCCGCGGACGACCTGGCCAACGCCCAGTCCACCTTCATGCTGGAAATGACCGAGGCGGCGCAAATTTTGCACAGCGCCACCCGCGAAAGCCTGGTGCTGATGGACGAAATCGGCCGCGGCACCAGCACCTTCGACGGCCTGGCCCTGGCCAGCGCCATCGCCAAACACCTGCACGACAAGGTGCAGGCCCTCACGCTGTTTGCCACCCACTACTTCGAGCTGACCGAGTTCCCGGCCCAGCACCACGCGGCGCAGAACGTGCACGTGAGCGCCGCCGAAAGTGGCAGCGACATCGTGTTTCTGCACCACATCGAGCCCGGCCCCGCCAGCCGCAGCTACGGCTTGCAGGTGGCCCGGCTGGCCGGGGTGCCGGGCACCGTGGTCAACCACGCCAAACACGCCCTGGCCGCGCTGGAAGACCACAGCGCCGCCGCCCAGACCCAGGTGGACCTGTTTGCCCCACCCCCGCCCAGCGCCACCCCCGAACCCAGCGCCGTGGACCAGGCGCTGGCCACCATCGACCCCGACACCCTGACCCCGCGCGACGCCCTGGAAGCGCTGTACCGTTTGAAAAAGCTCTCTAAATCCTCATAGGGGGCATGGTTGTTGCGTGAAGGTTGGATGAATTCCTCACAAAGGAGACACCACCTTGAACGCAAGCACCCAAACGGTGCCCTCAGCGCAGCGCCTGCTGCGCTACATGCCCACCGTGGTGCAACAGCACCAGGAACTCCAGTTGGTGGAGGCCGCGTGGGACAACCTCTCGCTGCTGTCGGCGCTGTCGCGCCTGACCTCACAGGCCTCGTCCGGGGCCGACCTCAGCCGCGCCCGACGCGACTTTTCGGCCCTGTCGGCCGACATGGTGCGGGGCCTGTCGCAACAAGCCCTGGGCAATGCCCAGACCGAACTGGACAACAAGGCCCAGGTGGCCATCGACATCCTGGTGCGCAACCTGTTCGAACGCACCGCCGACATCGGCTTCCTGGCCAGCGACGAGGTGCTGACCGCTTTTGCCGCCCGGTGTGCCACCCCCGCCACAGACGACCCCTCCCTTGACCACGGCCCCCAACGGGAGGCTGTGGAGCAGCGCTTGGGCAGCTATGTGTCGTTCTACTCGGTCTACCGCAGCGCCCTGCTGTTCGACGCAGACTTGAACCTCATTGCCCGCCACAGCACCGACCCGCACGCCCTCCCGCCACAGGCCTCCGCCCATGAGGACGACCACGCCTGGCTGCGCGAGGCGCTGCACAGCAGCGCCCCCTACACCGAGCGATACGGGCGCTTGCCCAGCGTTCACCCCGAACGCCCCTGCCTGGTGTATGCCAAGGCATTGACCCAGCACGGCCACACCGTGGGGCTGCTGTGCCTGGAATTCAAGCTCGACGACGAACTGCCCGCCATTTTCCAAATGCTGCTGGGCAGCGAAGAACCGTCCAGCACGGTGCTGGCCCTGTTGGACGACCAGCACCGTGTGGTGGGCTCCAGCGACGCCCTCCAACTGCCCCCCGGCTGGCCCGTGCCCAAGATGGCCCAGGCCCGCAGCGGCGTGGTGCGCCACATGGGGCGCGAATACCTGGTCAGCTGTCGCGTCGCCCAGCCGTTTGAGGGGTACGGCGGCCCGGGCTGGCAGGGCCTGGCGCTCATCCCGCTGGAGCTGGCCTTTGACCCCTCGCAAGACAGCGATGCGGCCTCACCGCTGCTGAACGAGGTGGCCAGCCACCCCGAGTTCCTGCACGGAGAACTGCGGCAGATTCCCCCGCGCTCCACCGCCATCCGCACCGCGCTGGAGCGCTCGGTCTGGAACGGCCTGATCGACGTGATGCGGCTGCAAGGCCAGCCCGGCATCGGCCCCAGCGACGTGTTGTTTGCCCAAACCCTGTTGTCGGAAATCGGGGCCACCGCGCAAAAGACCGCCCGCGCCTTTGCCAGCGCCTTGCAAGACCTGCACCGCGCCGTCATCCAGGCCCGCATCCACAACGCGCAGCACCGCGCCACCGTGGCGCTGCAAATCCTGGACCGCAACCTGTACGAACGCGCCAACGACTGCCGCTGGTGGGCGCTCACCCCTTCGCTGGTGCGGGCGCTGGTGCAACCCGGTCCGGCCACCGCCGCCCTGGCCCATCAGGCGCTGGTGCGCAT
>DASUON010000347.1:0-2406 GCA_036276615.1 Burkholderiaceae bacterium | reverse complement strand
CCCGATCATGTTCTTGCCCAGCGGGTGGTTGATGGCGGTCTTGCCGCCCACGCTGCTGTCCACCTGCGCCAGCAGGGTGGTGGGCACCTGCACAAAGGGCACGCCACGCATGTAGCAGGCGGCGGCAAAGCCGGTCATGTCGCCCACCACGCCGCCGCCCAGGGCGTACAGCACGGTCTTGCGGTCGGCCCCGCTGCCCAGCAGCTGGTCGTAGATGAGGTTGAGGGTGGCGGCGTCCTTGAACTGCTCGCCATCGGGCAGGGCCAGCACGTCCACCGCCTGGTACAGCGGCGGCTGCTGCGCCAGCAACGCGGCCTTGAGGGCCTGGGCGTACAGCGGGGCCACGGTGGTGTTGCTGACGATCAGCGCCCGCGCCGCGCGGGGGCAGCCCGCGTAGGTGGCCGCCTGGCCCAGCAGGCCGGGGCCAATGGCAATGTCGTAACTCCGGTCGCCCAGCGCAATGGGCACCTGCTGCACGGCCCCCTGCCCTCCCTCTGACACGAAAGGGGGCAGGGTCGAGGCGGGTTGCGCAATGGAAGCGGGCTGGGGCGAGGTCACGGGCATGGCGGTGAATGCAGGCAAGGGCAAAAGCAAAGGCCCGAGTGTAGGTGGCGGCATCCACGCGTCACGATTTGATCGCATACTTGGCACCCTCTTCCTGCGCACCCATGGACAAACTCCGCATCGACAAATGGCTGTGGGCCGCCCGGTTCCACAAGACCCGCTCGCTGGCCGCCGACGAAATCGGCAAGGGCCGGGTGGAGGTCAATGGCCAGGTGGCCAAGCCCTCGCGCGAGGTGCAGGCGGGCGACCTGGTCACCCTGAAGCAAGGCTGGGATGTGCGCACCGTGGAGGTGCTGGGCATCAGCGCCCAACGCGGCCCGGCCCCCGTGGCCCAGGCCCTGTACCAGGAAACCGCCGACAGCGTGGCCCGGCGCGAAGCCGCCGCCCAGGCCCGCCGCTTGGCCCCCGAACCTGCCCTGGCCCAGCCGCTGGGCCGCCCCACCAAACGCGACCGCCGCCAACTGCAACAGTGGCAGGATGGCCCGGACAGCGGCTGGGGCGACCGCTGGAGCGCCAGCCTCTGAGTCCGCCCCGTCCACCCGCCACCGCCCACACACCCCATGTTCCAGTGGATCCAGAAGCTCGTCGGGCATGCGCCCGCCCCGGCCCCGGCCGAACCGGACGGTGCCCCCACCACGCGGGCACCGCAGGCCAGCGGCTTTGCCCCGTCGCGGCTGCACCCGCCCTCGATGCTGCCCACCCCGCAGCCCGCGCCCACCGTGGCCCCTGCCCCGGCTGAAGGCTTTGTGCCCGTGGTGGAGGAACCCGCCCACCCCATGACCGCCTTCAACGTGCAGACCGAGGCGCTGCACTGGGTGTACAGCGTGCCCCGGGGTGGCCGCATCGGGCCCAACGGCCTCACCCTGAGCCATGTGGCCGACCTGGTGGAGCGCATGAGCCTGGACGCCAGCCGCGCCGCCGACTGGGTGCCCCGCGTGCCCGCGGTGCTGCCCGGCCTGTTGCGCACCCTGCGCGACGAGAACAGCTCGGCCCACGACCTCGCCTCGCTCATCGAACAAGACGTGTCGCTGCTGGCCGAAGCCCTGAAGGAAGCCAACAGCGCCCTCTACCAGCGCAGCACCCCCATCACCCAGACCGAAGACGCCGTGCGCCTGCTGGGCAGCCAGGGCCTGCGCCTGCTGATTGCCCGCGTGGCCTTCCGCCCCGTGCTGGGCTCCGACGCCGGGCCGCTGACCCAGATGGGCGCCAACCGGGTGTGGGCACTGGGGGAAGCCTGCGCCCAGGCCTGCCGCGCCCTGGCCCCCGAGCGGGGCGTGGACCCGTTTGAAGCCTTCCTGAGCGGCCTGGCCCTGCACGTGGGCCTGCTGGTCAGCCTGCGCATGACCGACCGCGTGGCCCACCTGGCCCGCCCCGACCCCCACGGCCTGGGCCCGCGGCGGGTGCTGGTGGACGAAGACACCCCCACCCCCGCCAACCAGAACCAGACCGCCCAGGACCTGATGCACCTGGTGGCCCTGCTGTCCCACCGCGTGGCCGCCCGCTGGGAGCTGCCCGACAACGTGGTGGGCACCCTCACCGGCCTGGCCGACCCGCTGGCCCGTGGGCGCTGGCAGGCGGCATGCGAATTGCTGGAGGTGGCCCAGGAGGCCGCCCGGCTGGCGGTGCTGGCCGATGCGGGCTGGCTGCCCGCCCCCCTGCCCGAGTGCTGGGGCCACCTGCCACCCGACGCCCAGCACTGGCTGGAACACCACGCACACCCTGCCCCCGGCACCGACGACTGACCCCGCTGTCCATGACCACCCCCACGCGACTGCTCATCCTCAAACTGGGCGACACCCTGCCCGCCCTCAAAGCCACCCACGGCGACTTCGAAGACTGGAT
>DASUON010000346.1:0-2158 GCA_036276615.1 Burkholderiaceae bacterium | reverse complement strand
GGTGTTTGCCCCGCGACAGCAGCAGGCGCAACCAGGCCTTGCGCACGGCCCAGGGGGCGCTGGCGGCGGCCACGGCCAGGGCGGCCACCGTGGCGGTGGGGGAGGACGTCCACGCGGCGGTCAGCCATTGGGGGTCGAGGGCCATGTCATCAGGCTTTCAAGTTGCGGTGTGACAGTTGTAGGCAGCTCCTTTGACACGGCTGTGAACATTCCATGACCTTTGCCTCCCTGCGCGAGCGCCTGTTGCTCAACGAGGACTTGAACTTCCTGCTCACCAACCGGGTGCCGCGCCATGCGCTCACCCGCTTCATGGGCTGGTACAGCCGCATCCGCAGCCCTTGGCTCACGCGCCTGTCGGTGGCGGTGTGGGGCTGGTTCACGCCGCTGGATTTCAGCGACGCCCAGACGCCGCGTTTTGACAGCCTGCACGCCTGCTTCACCCGCCAGCTCAAACCCGGGGCCCGCCCCTTCGACCCCGCGCCCGAGGTGGTGTGCAGCCCCAGCGACGGCATCGTGGGCGCGTGCGGTGCCATCGAGGGCACGCAGGTGTGGCAGGCCAAGGGGTTCCCGTACACGCTGGCCGACTTGCTGGGTTCGGACGCGCTGGCCCAGCGCCATGCCCAGGGCACCTACGTCACCCTGCGGCTCACCTCGGCCATGTACCACCGCTTCCACGCCCCGGCTGACCTGAGCGTGGAACGCCTCACCTACCTCAGCGGCGACACCTGGAACGTCAACCCCATTGCCCTGAAACGGGTGGAGCGCCTGTTCTGCAAGAACGAGCGCGCGGTGATCGAGACGCACATCACCCACCCCCGCACCGGCCAGGCCGTGCCGCTGACGCTGGTGCCGGTGGCGGCCATTCTGGTGGCCAGCATCCGCCTGCATGCGCTGGACGTGTGCCGCCTGCTGCGCGACTGGGGCCGGGGCCGCGAGCGCCAGCCCGTGCCCCTGCACCACCCGCACGTCCGGGGCGACGAAATGGGCTGGTTCGAGCACGGCTCCACCGTCATCGTGCTGGTGCCGCCGGGCTTGGCGCTGGCCGAAGGGGTGGCCACGGGGCAGGTGATCCGGGCCGGGCGGCCGTTGCTGCGCTGGGTGGCATGAGCGGGTGGCGGGTGGGGCACCCCAGCCCCGACGCGCTGGGCTCGCGCCACCGGGCGCTGCGGCTGGCGCGGCGTTTTCGGCGGGCCTTGCACGCCTTGCCGCCCCTGCCCCCCTCCCCGAACGCGCCTGAACCTGCCCCCGCCGCCAGCCCCCCGGGACTGACGCTGGGCGAGGTGCTGGACCTGCACGGCACGGCCTCGCTGGGCAGCCTGGTGTTGTTCTGGTCGATGTTCGGGCAGTTGCCGGTGGGGGGCGTGGGCAACGTGGCCGGGGTGGCGCTGTGGTGGCTGGCCTGGGACTGGTGGCGCGACCGCGTGGCGCTGCGCAGCTCGTCGGTGATGCGCCTGCGCCTGAGCCTGCGCTGGAGCCACCGCCTGCTGAAGCTGCTGGCGCAGTGCTACCGCCAGGCGGGCCTGTGGCTGCGCCCCCGTTGGCCCCACTGGCAAGCCCCGTGGACGCGGGGCTGGTGGGCCGCCTGGGTGGCCTTGCAGGCGTTGGTGATTTTCCTGCCCGTGCCCATGGGCAACCTGCTGCCGGGCCTGAGCCTGTCGGCCCTGGGGTTGGGCCGACTGGTGCAGGACGGCACGCTGTACCTGGCCTCGCTGCTGCTGGGGTTGGCCGGGTTGGTGTACATGGCGTGGCTGGGGGACATCACCTGGCGCTTGACGCTGGAGGGCTGGCACCTGCTTCACAGCCTCGTCACACCGGTGCTGCAGGCTTGGGGGTTTTGATCGGCGAGGAGTAAATTGCCATGCATTTCCACCACATTCGACGCACCATGAGCTGGACTGCCGGATTCCTGTTGTTGGGCGCGGGCCTGTTGGCCTGCGGTGGGGGCGATGCCCCCACCTTCAAGCCGCTGGCGCTGAACATTGCCCACATCAACGACCACCACTCGCAGCTGGACGCCTTTGCGGGCACCGAGCTGACGCTGGACGGCGTGCCCACCCAGGTGGAGCTGGGCGGCTTTGCCCGGCAGACGGCGCTGTTCAAGTCGGTGGCGGGCACCCAGAACCTGCTCAAGATCCACGCGGGCGACGCCAACACCGGC
>DASUON010000345.1:0-2278 GCA_036276615.1 Burkholderiaceae bacterium | reverse complement strand
GGTGGACAACGCCCAGGCCACGCTGGTGCTGCGCGACAACGTGTGGCACCGCTCAGACATCGAACGGGCCTACCTGTGGGCCATCCGCACCGCCCGTCACGAGGTGCTGTTGGCCAACGCCTACTTTGTGCCCGGGGGACGGCTGCGGCGCGCCCTGGCGCAGGCCGTGGCCCGGGGGGTGCAAGTGAGGGTGCTGACGCAGGGCCGCTACGAGGGCTTCATGCAGTACCACGCGGCGCGCCCGGTGTACCGGGGTTTGTTGGATGCGGGGGTGGACATCCGCGAATACACCCCCAGCGACCTGCATGCCAAGGTGGCGGTGGTCGATGGGCGCTGGGCCACCGTGGGCTCCAGCAACCTGGACCCGCTGAGCCTGCTGCTGGCCCGCGAGGCCAACGTGGTCACCAGCGATGCCCGCTTTGCCGCCGACCTGCGCGAACGCCTGCACGACGCCTTGGCGCATGCCTCCCGCCCCGTGGACCACCAGGCCTTGCTCGACCGACCCTGGATGCAACGCTTGCAGGACCGGTTGGCGTTTGCCTTGATGCGCCTGGCCATCTTCCTCAGTGGCCACAGGTACTGAGGTGTCTTTGGGGCGGGTGTTAGCATCCTGCGCTCAAAGACCAACCTGCACCGCCATGGCCACAGCCGACGACGAACAGGGCACCCCGGTGTCCGTCAAGATCCGCGAGCGCATCAAGGCCGCACGCCAGCGCTTCCACTCCAACGACAACATTGCCGAGTTCATCCAGCCCGGCGAGTTGGACGCCTTGCTGGACGAAGTGGCCTCCAAGATGCAGGGCGTGCTCGACAGCATGGTCATCGACACCGACAACGACCACAACACCGCCAACACCGCGCGGCGTGTGGCCAAGATGTACCTGAACGAGGTGTTCAAAGGCCGCTACGTCAAAGGCCCGGCGGTCACCGAGTTCCCCAATGCCGAGCACCTCAACGAGTTGATGATCGTCGGTCCCATCACGGTGCGCAGCGCGTGCAGCCACCACCTGTGCCCGGTGATCGGCCAGATCTGGATCGGGGTGCTGCCCAACGAACACACCAACGTCATCGGCCTGTCCAAGTACGCCCGGCTGGCCGAATGGATCATGGGGCGCCCCCAGATCCAGGAAGAAGCCGTGGTGCAGCTGGCCGACCTGATCCAGGAAAAAACCTCGCCCGATGGCCTGGCCATCGTGATGGAAGCCACCCATTTCTGCATGGGCTGGCGTGGCGTCAAGGACCTGGACAGCCGCATGATCAACTCGGTGATGCGCGGCGTGTTCCTGAAAGACGCCAACCTGCGCCGCGAATTCCTGTCCCTCATCCCCAAAAAAGGCTGAACCATGCTCGTCCGACTGCTGTATGTGAGCCGCGCCGTGAACAAGGACGACAAGGCGGCCATCGACGCCATCCTGGCCAGTGGCCGCACCCACAACCCGGAAAACGGCATCACCGGGGTGCTGTGTTTTGGGGGCGGCATTTTCATGCAGGCCCTGGAGGGCGGGCGCAAGGCGGTCAACGACCTGTACGGCCAGATCATCCGCGACCCCCGCCACACCGACGTGCAACTGCTGCACTACGAGGAAATCAACGAGCGGCGCTTTGGCGGCTGGACCATGGGGCAGGTCAACCTCAGCAAGCTCAACACCTCCATCGTGCTGAAGTACTCCGAGCGGCCCGAGTTCGACCCCTACGGTGTGTCGGGCGAAGTCAGCCTGGCCCTGCTGGAAGAATTGATGGCCACGGCCTGCATCGTCGGCCGGGTGTGACCGCCGAGGTGGAGCTGCTGGGCTGCGACTTCAGCAGCAGCCCCAGCGCCAAAAAACAGATTGTTTTGGCCTTCGGGCGCTTATTCCAAAAGCGTGTGCAGCTCCTGAAATTGGAGCGTTTCACCTCCCTGGCCGCCTGGCAAGACCACCTGCAGCACGGAGCCTGGGTGGGCGGTTTCGACCTGCCCTTCGGCCTGCCGCGGGAATGGGTGCTGTCCCAAGCCGGTTGGCCCACCGAATGGCGGGCGTGCATGGACCGCTTTGCCGCCACCGACCGAGCCGAGCTGCGCCAGCGCTTCAAGGCCTTTTGTGACGCCCGGCCTGCGGGTGCCAAGTTTGCCCACCGGGCCACCGACGGCTTGGCCGGGTCCAGCCCCAGCATGAAATGGGTCAACCCGCCCGTGGCCTGGATGATGCACGCGGGCGTGCCCGTGCTGAGGGGCCTGGGGGCCTGGTTTGTGACGCATGAGCCACCCCCTTCGGGTACCCGCACCGACGCTCCCTTGCGG
>DASUON010000344.1:0-24797 GCA_036276615.1 Burkholderiaceae bacterium | reverse complement strand
GGCAGAACTTATCGGGTGGACAGCGATGCAACCCATTCGCCCATGTTTCATCAGTGCGAAGGTCTATGGATCGGTGAAGCAGTGAGCTTCAAGGATCTGAAGGTCATTTTCACAGACTTTTATCGCACGTTCTTCGAAACGGATGATTTGGTGTTGCGGTTCCGTCCCAGTTTTTTCCCTTTCACTGAGCCCAGTGCAGAAGTGGACATCCAGTTCCAGACGGGTCCATTGGCAGGGCGTTGGCTTGAGGTGGCAGGATCGGGTCAAGTTCACCCCAACGTGGTGCGCAACATGGGCTTGGATCCCGAGCAATTCATTGGTTTTGCGTTCGGGATGGGCACGGATCGACTCACGATGCTTCGGTATGGCGTGAGTGATCTGCGTTTGTTTTTCGATGGCGATGTACGCTTCTTGCGGCAATTCCAGTAAACCAATTTCAGTCTGATCATGCAATTTCCCGAGTCTTGGTTGCGAACCTTCTGCAACCCGCCCTTGTCGACACAGCAACTGGCCGACACGCTGACCATGGCGGGTTTGGAGGTTGAAGAGCTTGTCCCCGCCGCGCCGTCGTTCACCGGCATCGTCGTTGGTGAAATCCTGTCTGCCGAGCAGCACCCCAATGCTGATCGTTTGCGGGTGTGCCGCGTCAACGTGGGCGCAATCGAGCCATTGCAGATCGTCTGTGGGGCACCGAATGCCCGCGCGGGAATCCGCGTCCCTTGTGCGCTGGTGGGTGCAGAACTTCCTTCCGGTGCCGATGGGCCACCGTTTCGAATCAAGTTGGGCAAGTTGCGCGGTGTCGACAGCCACGGCATGCTCTGTTCTGCCTCCGAGCTGGGCTTGTCTGAGGACCAAGGGGGTCTGTTGGAGTTGGCGACAGATGCCGTCATCGGACAGGACATTCGCCAGCATCTGATGTTGGATGACGTGCTGTTTACCTTGAAACTGACGCCTAACTTGGCTCATTGCCTGAGTGTGTTTGGTGTCGCGCGCGAGTTGTCAGCGCTGACCGGGGCACCCTTGAACAGCCTTGAGTTCACCACGGTGCCTCCGTTGCATGACCAGCGTTTGGACGTGTCAGTCAAGGCGCCTGATTTGTGCGGGCGCTTTTCCGGGCGCGTGATCAGGGGCATCAACCCCAAGGCGGCAACACCTGCGTGGATGGTGCAGCGCTTGGCACGCTGTGGCCAGCGCAGTGTGAGTGCGCTTGTGGACATTTCCAATTACGTGATGTTTGAGCTGGGGCGTCCCACTCACATTTTTGATCTTGATCGCATCCAGGGTGGCTTGGAGGTCCGGTGGGCTCGAGAGGGTGAGTCGCTCAAGCTTCTGAACGGTAACACGGTGCAGCTGGATGAACAGGTTGGTGTGATCGCAGACGCGCAGCAAGTCGAGTCGCTTGCAGGCATCATGGGGGGCGACTCCACTGCTGTTTCGGACGACACACGGAATGTGTATGTCGAAGCTGCTTTCTGGTGGCCCAAGGCGATCGTTGGCCGTTCGCGACGATTCAACTTTTCAACCGATGCAGGCCATCGCTTTGAGCGCGGAGTGGATCCACAAGGCACTGTGGAGCACATTGAGCGGATCACCCAGCTCATCTTGGACATCTGCGGTGGTGAGCCTGGTCCCGTGGACGACCAGCAGCCGTGCATGCCTGAGCGCAAGGCAGTGACACTGCGTGTGGACAGGGCTTGCAAGGTGATTGGCATGTCGCTGTCGCAAAGTGTCTGTGCAGCCGCTTTGCGTGGCTTGGGATTGGACGTGACCGAAGGTGCAGGTGTGTTGACTGTTCAGCCGCCTTCTTACCGTTTTGACCTCCAGATTGAAGAGGATTTGATCGAAGAGGTGGCGCGTGTGGTTGGGTATGACAACCTGCCCACGACTGCCCCGAAGGCTCCGATCTCGGCTCGGATGCAGAAAGAATGCCGTCGCTCGCCGCACACCATTCGGCGCACACTGGCGGACCTGGGTTATCAGGAAACCATCAACTTCAGTTTTGTCGACGAGCGTTGGGAAACTGAGTTGCATGGCAACGCTTCACCCATTCGGCTCCTGAATCCGATTGCAAGCCAAATGAGCGTCATGCGCTCGTCGTTGCTTGGGTCATTGCTACAGGTTGCGAAGTTCAATCTGGACCGGAAAGCCGATCGCGTGTGTGTGTTTGAGGTTGGACGGGTTTTCTCGAAGGACGCATCGATTGTTGACTCTGACACCACGGTTGCAGGATTCAGTCAACCCATGAACGTGGCTGGCTTGGTTTATGGCACTGCTCAAGCCTTGAACTGGGAGGGAGATCGGCGTTTGCACGACTTCTTCGATGTGAAAGGGCACGTTGAGAAATTGTTTTCTCCTGTTCCGGTTGACTTTGCGGCGGCGGTTCACCCGACGTTTCATCCGGGTCGATGTGCCAAGGTCATTCGCGATGGGGTGGTTGTCGGACATGTTGGGGAGCTTCATCCGAAGTGGCGCCAGTCATTGGGCTTTCCACAGGCCCCCATTCTGTTTGAGTTGAACTTGGATGCTGTCATCGAGCGTCCGGTGGCGGTGTTCCACCCGTACAGCAAATTCCAGGCGGTTGAGAGAGATGTCGCGGTGTGGGTTTCTGAGTCGGTCACGCACGATCAACTGATGGCAGCTGTGTATTCCGCGCCTCTGCAAGGTCTGCTGCAGTCCGCAACCTTGTTCGACATCTATCGCCCCAAGGTGGAGGCATTGTCGTCAATCCAGTCCTCCGATAAGAGCATGGCTTTGCGGTTGGTGTTCAATCGTGAAGATAGCGGGTTGACCGATGTCGAAATTGATGCAGCACTGACCCAGTTGATTGCCCACTTGGGGCAGCAGGTCGATGCTCGCATTCGAGCCTGATGCTGGACAGGGGAGCCCTGATGGACTTTTCAATCGAAAGCCTTGAAACCCCCGCGTTGACCAAAGCGCAGCTGGCTGAGTTGCTGTTCGAGCACATTGGGCTGAACAAGCGGGAGTCCAAGGACATGGTGGATGCGTTCTTTGACCTGATTGCCAAGAGCTTGGTTGAGGGGGAGGACGTGAAAATCTCTGGTTTCGGGAATTTCCAAGTCAGGGTGAAGGCTTCAAGGCCTGGCCGCAACCCTCGAACAGGGGCTCCTGTGGCGATTGAGGCTCGGCGTGTCGTCACCTTCCATGGCAGTCCAAAACTCAAGGAGTTTGTGCAGGGTGACCACTGATTGCATGTCATGTAGACCGTTGCAGACTCCTCTGTTGTGAAGAGCGAGCTTCGATGACCTCCAACGAACTGCCTCCCATTCCTGCCAAGCGCTACTTCACCATTGGTGAGGTTGGCGAATTGTGTGGTGTCAAGCCGCATGTGTTGCGCTATTGGGAGCAGGAGTTCAGCCAGCTGAGACCCATGAAGCGGCGCGGCAACCGCCGGTATTACCAGCACCATGAGGTGTTGATGGTGCGCCGGATTCGAGAACTGCTGTACGAGCAGGGTTTCACCATCAGTGGCGCGCGCAATCAGCTCCAAGAATGGGCTACTCCCGTGCATGAGGAGGTGGAATCACATGGGGTTAGAGGAGGCGGCTCTTCCTCTACGGATGTGTGCGGGAGGGGGGCTGAGTCAAGTTCTGCATCGGCCAGCACCAGTCTTCAAGGCTTGGTGGATGAGTTGCAAAGAATTCGAGACTTGTTGGCCTGAAAGTTGAAAAGATGGAAAAAACATGGCTATAATATGAGGCTTGACGGCGTGTAGCGCAGCCTGGTAGCGCACTTGCATGGGGTGCAAGGGGTCGCGAGTTCGAATCCCGCCACGCCGACCATAGAAATCAAGGGCTTAGCTTCGAAAGAAGCTAGGCCCTTTTGATTTGCGTGTCCCAAATCACGCTGGTATTGCCCAACGAGATGAGTTGGGCGGGAGTCGGAAGAGGGCCAACTCCTGTTACATCAGCAGCCCCGGGTAATAGGCATCTGAACCTCTTTGGGATTCACCAGGTACTTGGCGAGCTCAAGTTTGGCAATGGCGTTTCTATGGACTTCGTCAGGACCGTCTGCCAGGCGCAGTGTTCGTTGATTGGCATATGCATAAGCGAGCGGGAAGTCGTCGCTCACCCCCCCTCCACCGTGGGCCTGGATTGCCCAATCGATCACCTTTCCTGCCATGGACGGGGCGACCACTTTGATCATTGCAATTTCAGTTCGTGCAACCTTGTTCCCCACGGTGTCCATCATGTAGGCGGCTTTCAGTGTGAGCAGGCGCGCTTGATCGATCAGACACCGAGACTCGGCAATGCGCTCGTGCCAGACGGACTGTGCCGCAATGGGTTTTCCAAAGGCTACCCTTGTGTTGAGTCGTTTGCACATGAGCTCCAATGCACGCTCTGCTGCACCGATGGACCGCATGCAATGGTGGATTCGGCCTGGACCCAGTCGGCCTTGAGCGATTTCGAATCCTCTGCCTTCTCCCAGTAGCAGGTTGCTCACCGGCACGCGGACGTTTTTCAGCAGGACTTCCATGTGTCCGTGAGGGGCATCGTCGTAGCCAAACACGTTCAGGGGGCGAACAACCTCCACCCCTGGGGCGCTGGAGGGGATCAGGATCATTGACTGTTGTTCGTGTCGACCTGCATCCGGATTGGTCTTGCCCATCAAGATGTACACAGCACAACGCGGATCTCCCGCACCAGAAGACCACCACTTGCGTCCGTTGATGACGTATTCATCGCCTTCGCGCTCAATGCGGCATTGAACATTGGTTGCATCGGAAGAGGCTACCTCTGGCTCGGTCATGAGGAATGCCGAACGAATCTCGCCTTTCAGCAAGGGTTCCAACCACGCGTCTTTTTGTGCGTCCGTACCGTAGCGCTCTAGGGTTTCCATGTTGCCCGTGTCAGGAGCGGAGCAATTGAAGATTTCCGCTGCAAACGGAACCTTTCCCATGATTTCACACAGCGGCGCATATTCCAGGTTCGACAGACCTTCTGGTGCTCGTTTGGATTGGGGAAGAAACAGATTCCACAAGCCTGCGGTTCGGGCTTTGGGCTTGAGCTCTTCAATCAATGTGGTCGGTATCCACGGGTTGCCGGTGGCCCGATTGGCGGCAATTTCAGCAAAGAAACGGCCTTCATTGGGGTAAACATGCTCATCCATGAACGCCAGCAACTTGGATTGCAGTTCTTTGACTTTTTGGGTGTAGTCGAAATTCATGATGTTCTCTTGCGGAGTGGAAATGAGGTGATTTAAGCGCCAAAGCGTTGGGCGTACTGCCAAGCCTTTTGAGCCAATGGGCGGGCTCCGGCGGCAGACTTCAATGCTTGTGCGCTGGAGGCCGTTCCCGCTTCGACTCGTTTGGCAATGCCCTGCAGAATGGCGGCGATGCGGAACATGTTGTAAGCGAGGTAGAAGTTCCAGTCGGCTTGCAGCGTGTGGGGTGTCACAAAACCGGTGGCATCGCAGTAGCGCTGGATGTATTCATCTTCCTGAGGAATTCCAAGTGCAGGCAGATCCAGTCCCAAAATGCCTCGAAAAGCGCCTGGCTCAATGTGCCAAGACATGCAGTGATAGCTGAAGTCCGCCAAGGGGTGTCCAATGGTCGACAGTTCCCAGTCCAACACCGCCATGGCCTTCGGTTGGTCTACTGCAAACATCAGGTTGTCCATTCGGTAGTCCCCATGCACAATTGAAATCAGGTCTTCATCGCGTGCGCTGGCTGGAATGTGTCTGGGAAGCCAATCGATCAACGCGTCCATCGCTTCTATGGGGTGGGTGATTGACGATTGGTATTGTTTGGTCCACCGACTGATTTGCCGTTCAAAATAGTTGCCGGGTTTTCCAAAGTCTGCCAAGCCCATTGACGCAGGGTCTAGTGTGTGCAACGCAGCCATTACCCGGTTCATCTCCAGGTAAATGGCACGTCGCTCCGTTTGAGGTAGCCCAGGAAGTCCTTGATCCCAAAGAACGCGCCCATTCAAGAATTCCATGACATAGAACGCACGACCGATGATAGATTCATCTTCACAAAGGGCATAAGGTTGTGCGACCGGGACAGTCGATCCATGCAGCGCTTGAAGGATTCGGAACTCTCTCTCAATTGCATGTGCAGAGGGCAGTAGCTTGGATGCTGGGCCCGGCTTTGACCTCATGACATAGCACTGACTCGGGGTGATGAGTTTGAAGGTTGGATTGGATTGCCCTCCTGCAAAAGACTCAATTTTCAGTGGGCCCTGAAATGAGGGCACATGTTTCTGAAGCCACTTTTCGAGGTGGATGGAGTCAAAGGTTTTCACGTTGGCAAGTTCTCGAAAGGGGACGTTGAGCAGTCGTCATGCGGCATTTCCGCTGGTGTAAGGACGGAGGTGACTCAGGTTTCTGCTTCTGAAATCTGCAACAGTCGTTCCCGCTGCCGTACCACCAAGCCCCCTGGCTCTATCCGAATGGCACCTTCTCTTTCCATTGCTTTGAGTTCCTGGTTCACTCTTTGCCTTGAAGCTCCCAGCAGTTGCGCCAACTCTTCCTGTGCCAGCTGCAGGCCAATCCGGGTTTCGCTTCCGTCGGCCAAGCAAGGAACGCCATAACTCCTGACCAAGTGCAGAAGCTGCTTGGCGAGCCGGGATCTCAACGGCAACGTGTTCAGGTCTTCCACCAGTCCGAACAGGGTTCGAATGCGCCGAGCTTGAAGGCGCATCAGCGCTTCGTAGAGCTCCACATGGGTGGCCAGAATCTTTTGGAAATCCGTTCGAGCGACACACAAAAGTGTGGTGACTCCGTGTGCATAGGCATCGTGCGTGCGCTGATTGCCGTCGAAGATGGCCACGTCCCCAAACCACACGCCTGGCTCGACATAGGTCAGTGTGATTTGCTTCCCCGACAGGGATGTGGAACTCACTCGGACGGCGCCTTTGGCAACAGCGGTCCACTCCGAGGGCGGGTCGCCCCTGGCGGTTATAAGATCGCCATCTTTGTATCGTTTGACGTAAGCGCATCGGAGGATGTCGTGTCGAAGTGAGGGGGAGAGTGCGCAGAACCACCGACCGGAGTTGATGGCCTCGCGTTCTTCCATTGTCAGAATGGGTTCATCCATGTGCTGTCCTGTCTGTGACTGTGGGTTCCTTGGATTGTCACCATCGAGACCATCGCGTTACCCCTGAGAGGACGAGGTTTGGTGTCTCGAGGGTGTCAGTGATGCGGAGAACGGCCCCCTGATCTCCCCTTTTCGTCAACAAGGCCAACCATGCACATGTCCGTGCAGGTCTACTGTGTCAGAATCCCGTCATATGAAGGGCGAGGGTCTATGGTGAGAAAGGTGCTGGTCGGCGGTTGGGTGTGCTTGGCTTCTGCCGGTAGCTCTGCACTGTCTCTGGGGGCGCTTGAGGGCCACGCGGTCATTGGGCGTCCGCTGAGGGTGGTGTTGCCTGTCACTGCTGCGGCATCGGAGTCAATCAGTCCGTTGTGCCCAGTTGTCAGGGTCTATTTTGCTGACAATTTGCTGCCTGCAGCCCAAGTGCGGATTGAAGCTTTGGCCGATTCGTCGGGTGGTGGTTCTGCCACACGCGTGGAGGTCAGAACTTTAACGCCGTTGCTGGAGCCGTTTGTCCGCTTGGAAGCCGTGGCAGGGTGTGGGAATCAGTACTCCCGCTCATACACGTTGCTTGCTGAATTGCCTTCCGTGGATTTGGGGTCAACACCTGTTCCTAAGGCCCCTGGGGTTGGGGCAACGGGTGCGGCGATTTCTCCCACTGCGTCTGGTCCGGGTCAATCACCGTTACTTGCTCCCATCGGGATGGGCGCGAGAAATCGATCGGAGTCTGGTGATCGTTCTGTGGGGGCTCCTGTGGCACGGCAAGGCGCGGGGCTGGATGGTCGCGTCAAGCGTCGTCCATCCAATTCGCCTGCAACCCCCGGGGCTGCCGTGGCGCACTTGACATTGGATCCGCTTGAACTGCTGACCGCTGTGTCTGGCTCGACCCCCGTTTTGCGGATGTCTCCGGAGTTGAATCTGGGCGCAACCGATGCTGAGGAGTCTTCTCCTGCATTGGAAAGCCGTCGTTCGGCTGCGGCGGCCTTATGGAACGCATTGAACGACTCGCCTGAGTCGGTGGTACAAGTCAAAGCTCAGGCACAAGCATCAGCAGCTGAAACTCGCCAACTGAAGGCAGCCATTGTGTCTGCTCGTCAAGCAGAACAAAACGCCCTGCTGCAAGCGGAAGAGGCAAAAAATGCGGTGTATACCCATCCACTCACGTTGTCCGCGATCTTCGGATTTGTGGCCGCTGCATTGGGCATGGGGTTGTTGTGGCGTCGTCAACGGGATGCCGGTGGCCGGAGCGTTTGGTGGCAGCGTCCCGGTGTGCCAAAAAATACAGAGAATGTCCAAGCCGCAGGCCTGGGTGCGAGGGTATCCGCAAAATTAATGGGCTTGGCGAAATCGACCCCAAAGAGGGGGGGCGGTGAGTCGCAGATTGACATTGACATCGACACCCTGTTGCCGGACCCTGGAGCCACCCCTTTTGAAAGGGAGCATGAACTGGAGACGGGGCGCCCATCGGAGTTTCTTGAGTCGCGGCCTGATGTTTCTTCTCCGTCAGACTTCTTGGCCAGCACGTTGGCGGACGGTGGACGTTCGGTGGCGACCGAGGAGCTGCTGGATCTGCAGCAGCAGGTTGAGTTCTTCATTTCTCTCGGGCAGGCAGACCATGCGGTTGAGGTGCTTGTCAATCACCTCTCCGACAGCCATGAGCCCAGCCCGCTGGCGTATCTTGACTTGTTGAAGCTCTACCACGAGTTGGGTCGTCGTGACGAGTATGAAAGTCTTCGCACGGAGTTCAACCGCTTGTTTCGCGGTGGGGCTCCGGGGTTTGATTCTTACTCTCACTCGCGACGGGGGTTGGAGCGCTATGAGTCAGCCATGAGCCGCATACAGAGCTTGTGGCCCCGTCCCGAGGTCTTGGATGTCATTGAAAGGTCCATTTTTCGCCAAGAAATGGCCGATCAAGACATGGTGTTCGATTTGGAGGCGTATCGCGAGTTGCTGTTGTTGTACTCGGTGGCCCGTGAGTTGAATGTGCCCCACGACGAACTCGCCGTTGGGGGGCAGGCAAAGAGTCACAAAGCCGTCGCAGGTGAAAGCGGAGTCACAGAGTCCGGAGAAGAAACAGAGCTTTCTCCGTTGCCGATCTCTGTGCCCACGTCTGCAGCTCGACCCGAGTCGCAGGTGATTCGGGGTGACGGATTGTCGAACAGCGTTCACGGCGATCTCGTGTTGTCAGCGCCTGTCGTCGTGAATGCCCCTTTGGACATTGATTTGTCGACTGCATTCGACCTCCCGGACGCCTCTTTACCCGTGGCGGGCGTCATTGATCTGGATTTGGGTGCTGAGATTTCCGCAAATGGCTTGACGGCGTCAGGCGCCTCTGTGCCACGCCGAGCGAATGTGCATGGTGGTGGCGTGGGGGGAGCTCAACCTGCTGAACCAACCTCCGGGCGGGACGATGCGTCCCTGGGTGGGCTGGACTTTTCGGCGCTCGTGGACCAACCGTTGGTCATTCGCAAGAGTGGTGAACGCTTGTGAGGTGACAAAGGATTCCGCGGAGGAAGAGCTCTTTCCCGTGTCGATGTGGTTGGACTGCCGACTTCAAGGTGTTCGGCGACTGAGTTGCATGGCTCCCGGATTCACAATGTTCGTGGGTGTGCCTTTGATGAAGTTCACCACGTTGTCAAAGGCGTGACTGAACAGCAACTCGTAGTTCTGCTGTTCCACGTAGCCAATGTGGGGGCTGCAGATGCAGTTTTCCAATCGCAACAATGCGTGCCCCTGGAGAATGGGTTCAGTCTCAAAGACGTCTATGGCCGCCATGCCGGGGTTGCCTCGGTTGAGTGCCGTCAACAGTGCATCGGCTTCGATGATCTCGGCACGAGAGGTGTTGACCAACAGGCTGGTGGGTTTCATGCGTGCCAAATCGTCTGCGGTGACACAGTGTTCGGTGGTTTCAGAGAGACGAAGGTGAAGAGACAAGACATCGCTCTCTTCAAAAAGCTGTGCTTTGGAGTCACAGATGGCATACCCATCGGCCATGGCACGTTCGCGTGAAGATTCGCTGCCCCAAACCAGAACGCGCATTCCGAATGCCATGCCGTAAGAAGCAACGATGGAGCCAATCTTGCCGTAGCTCCATATGCCCAGCGTCTTGCCTCGGAGCACTTGGCCCAGGCCAAAGTTGGCTGGCATGGACTGGGATTTCAGGCCTGCTTGCTGCCACGCACCGTGTTTGAGGTTGGCAATGTACTGTGGCAGCCGTCTGCTGGCTGCCATGATCAATGCCCACGTGAGTTCGGCAGGGGCAACCGGTGAGCTGACGCCTTCAGCCACCGCAATGCCCCGCTCGGTGCAAGCGGCCACATCGATGTGTCGTCCCACCCGCCCTGTTTGCGCAATCAACTTCAGTTTGGGGAGTTTGTCGACCAGTTGCCGTGTGATGGGGGTCCGTTCTCGGATGAGAACCAGGATGTCTGCGTCACGCAACCGCACGGAGAGTTGTCCCACGCCCTTGACCGTGTTGGTGAAGACCTTGGCGGGATATTGCTCCAGTTTCTCTGCACAGGCGAGCTTTCGCACGGCATCTTGGTAGTCATCCAGGATCACAATGTTCATGTGTCACATTGTGCCTTGCTGGGGTTGCCTTCACGACCCAAGGGCTCAGAGACTGTTGTTTGTTACATCAGCATGCTGTTGCGGATGAGCCCCACGGCCAAGCCTTCGATCTCGAACGAATCGTTGGCTTGAACATGGATGGTGGGGAAATCAGGATTCTCGGCATGCAGTTCAATGCCCGTTGCGCCACGCCAGAAGCGTTTGACCGTGACATCGTCACCCAAACGGGCCACCACAATCTGGCCATTTTTGGCGTCTTTGGTCATGGAGACGGCCAAAAGGTCTCCGTCCATGATGCCGGCATCTCGCATGGACATGCCTCGGACCTTGAGCAGGTAGTCGGGTTTGCGCGGAAAAAGGCTGCTTTCCACATGGTAGGTTTGATCCACGTGCTCTTGAGCCAAAATCGGCGACCCCGCTGCAACCCGTCCAATCAATGGCAGGACCAGCTGCATCAGCCCGGGCGCGGGTAGGGTCATCTGTTGAAGCCTGGACTCGTGGATGGATCGGAGTGTGTCCGACTTGAGGCGGATGCCACGTGACGTTCCGCTGACCAGTTCAATGACGCCTTTGCGGGCCAGTGCTTGCAAATGTTCTTCTGCAGCGTTGGCCGATTTGAAGCCCAACTCCGCGGCGATTTCGGCGCGGGTGGGGGGGGCTCCAGTGCGTCTGACAGCGTTTTGGATGAGGTCCAGGATTTGCTGCTGCCGACTGGTCAGCTTGACGGTGGCGCAAGACGGTTCGTCCATGATGGGGCTCCATGGGGTGGATGTTTTGTGATTTTATACAGTATCTGTATTTTTTAACAGCTTTGAGAATGGAGACGGCATGAAACAACGGCGTTTGCTGGTTTTGGGCACGGGCGGCACGATTGCGGGGCGGTCCACTGTGGCGGGGGACAACGTGGGTTACCGGGCGGGCGAGGTGTCGGTGGACGACTTGTTGACCCCGTTGCAAGCGCACCTCAGCCTGTTGGACGGATGGACGGTTGAGGCTGTTCAGGTGGCACAGCTGGACAGCAAAGACATGGATGAGACCACGTGGATGGCCTTGGCGCGTTCCGTCCACACTGCTGTGACAGACCCCACCGTGGGGGCTGTGTTGATCACCCATGGCACCGATACCCTGGAGGAAACGGCGTATTTCCTGTCTCGGGTGGTGCCCGCGGACAAGCCCGTGGTCCTGACCTGCGCCATGCGGCCTGCCTCGGCATTGTGTCCAGATGGCCCGCAAAATCTGTTGGATGCGCTGGCGGTGGCGGTGTCTGACGAGGCCCAAGGGGTGTGGGTGGTGGCTGCGGGACGCATTCACGCGCCGGACCGCGTGACCAAAGTACACCCTTACCAAGTGGATGCCTTCAGCTCCGGTGAAGCGGGCGTTGTGGGCTGGGTGGAAGAGGCGCAGGTGCGGTGGTCTGGCGACCAACCTCGCGTGTCACGAACCTGTGTGCCGTTGGCGAAACTGGACCCGCCGTGGCCCCGGGTGGAAGTGGTGTTCAGCCATGGAGGGGCGAGCGCTTCGATGTTGGCATCCCTTGTGGATGCCGCGCCGACGGGTGCCGCGGATGCGGTGCAAGGCCTGGTGGTGGCCGGAACGGGCAACGGCACCATTCACCAGGCGTGGATGCCTGGGTTGACGCGCGCGATGGTGCGAGGGGTGACGGTGTGGCGGACGACCCGTTGCACAGCGGGCTCCGTGGTGGAGGGGGCGGGGGCGGCCATTCCTGCGGTGGCTTTGCCGCCGTTCAAGGCCAGGTTGGAACTGGTGCTGCACTTGGCCCAGCAACGCCCATGAAAAAAAGGCACCGCCCCGTTGCCGGGGTGGCGCCTTGTGGCGTCAGGGTGAGCGCTTCAGTTGCTCAATGCAGCGAATGCGCGGGCCGTGATGTCTTCCACCGAGCCCATGCCGCTGATGGCGCGGTATTGGGGTGCGGCCTTCGGTTCTGCGGCTGCCCAGTTGCGGTAGTAGTCCACCAGCGGGCGGGTTTGTGAGCTGTAGACGTCCAGGCGCTTCTTGACGGTTTCTTCCTTGTCGTCTTCGCGTTGCACCAGGGGTTCGCCGGTCACATCGTCCACACCCTCGGTTTTGGGGGGGTTGAACTTGACGTGGTAAGTGCGGCCCGATGCGGGGTGCGAGCGGCGTCCGCTCATGCGCTCGATGATGGCGTCGAACGGCACATCGATTTCCAGCACATAGTCCAGCTTGACACCGGCCGCTTTCATGGCGTCTGCTTGGGGGATGGTGCGGGGGAATCCGTCGAAGAGGAAGCCATTGGCACAGTCGGACTGGGCAATGCGTTCCTTCACGAGGTTGATGATGAGGTCATCGCTGACCAAACCGCCCGATTCCATCACGGCCTTGGCCTGAAGGCCCAGGGGCGTGCCCGCCTTGACGGCGGCGCGCAACATGTCGCCGGTGGAGATTTGGGGAATGCCGAACTTTTGGCAGATGAACGCGGCCTGGGTGCCTTTGCCAGCACCGGGAGCCCCCAAAAGAATGAGTCTCATGTGTGTCCTTGTGAGTTTGTCAGCGTAGCTATCAAAAAGCAGCTTAACACGCCTCTCCACAGAGGAGGCTTACACGGCATGGGCAGGGAATGCCGCGGAACCGGTCAGGCGAGGGGGGCCAGCAATGCACGAACCCGTGCCAGGTCTTCGGGCGTGTCCACGCCGGGCGCGGGCGCGGTGTCGGACAGGTGCACGGCAATCCGCTCCCCATGCCACAGCACGCGCAACTGTTCCAGCATCTCGGTGTGTTCCAGGTCGCACGAGGGCAGCGACGGAAACTGTCGGAGGAAACCCGCCCTGTAGGCATAGATGCCCACATGCCGCAACGGCCGTAGGCGGGGCGCCGAATCGGCCGTCCATACAGGCGGATTGGGGGGCTGCATGCCGTCACGCCACCAGGCGATGGGCGCGCGGCTGAAGTACAGCGCATGCCCGTGCCGGTTGGTGACCACCTTGACCACGTTGGGGTTGATGAAATCCTGCCCGTCGGCCACCGGATGGGCTGCTGTGGACATGACGCAGTTCACTTGTTCCTGCAACGTGCGGGCCACGGCGTTGATGAGGGCGGGGCTGATGAGGGGCTCGTCGCCCTGGACGTTGACCACTGTGGCGTCGGAAGGCAGGGCCAGCAGGTCGCAGGCTTCGGCCAGCCGATCGCTGCCGGATGGGTGATTGGCGCGGGTCATGAGCACGGACACCCCGTGGGCCTGACAGGCGTCGACGATGCGGGGGTGGTCGGTGGCCACCACCACGCGTGACGCGTTCGACAAGGCGGCTTGCCGGGCCACCCGGACCACCATGGGCAAGCCGTGGATGTCGGCCAGGGGCTTGTCGGGTAGGCGGGTGGAGGCCAGGCGTGCCGGGATCAGGACACAGAAATCCGGGGCAGCGGCGCAGTGGCCCTGAGCGTCGCTCACCATGGTCAGGCCGCAGGCAGGGCGGTGGAAGCGCTGCCGCCCTGACGCACGGACTCGGCTTCGTCGTCACTGATGGATCGCGCTTCCTGTTCCAGCAGGATGGGAATCCCGTCGCGCACCGGGTAGGCCAGCCGGGCACTGAGCGAGAGCAATTCGGTGCGTTGGGCGTTGAAACGCAGCGGGCCTTTGGTCACCGGGCAGACCAGGAGTTCAAGCAGTTTGGGGTCCATGGGGCGATGATAGCCGTGCGTCCACCGCGGCATAAAAGTCGGTTTCAGGCTCCAGCACCAACGGCACCGCCCAGGCGTCCGGGCCGAGGGGGGCTGAGCCCGGCCCATGGGCAGGCGTGGAGGACAGGAGCGGGAACAGTTTGACCGCGTCCTTTTCAGTCAAAAATAGCCTCTCGCGCTTTATTTGATTGAATAGTTTGCTATTGAATTCGGAATCCAAAGCGTGGTGATCGTTCAAGGCCCAGGTGTGTGACAGCCGTGCGCCGCGGGCGCGGAGCATGTCGAAGAACGCATCCGGGCGGGCGATGCCCGCCAATGCGTGGCATGGGGCGTCGTCCAGCAGGGTTTGAAGCGCCACCCGCTGCCCCAGGGGGTTGCGTGCCGTGTCGGCCAGTGCGCGGCGGGCGTGGAACAGCGGCATGCCAGGGGGGAGCGGGGGGGCTTCGGTGGCGTTGGGGGGTAAGCCAGGGGCGTCGGTGGGCGCGAACAGTGCCACATCACCCGGGCGGGTGGTGGGCGTGGGCCACGGTTGCCGCAGCATCCCGGCGGGCAGCAACCAGCCGTTGCCAATACCGCGGTCGTCGAACACCAAGATCCGCACGTCAGGTTGCAGCGAGAGGTCCTGAAGGCCATCGTCGCAAATCAGCACATCCACCTGAGGGTGTTGGGCCAGCAGGTGTTGGGCCGAGGTCGTCCGGTCGGGGCCCACCACCACGGGCACCCCGGTGGCTTGGTGGATGAGCAAAGGCTCGTCACCCACTTGCACCGCGGGCGAGTCGGTGCGGACCAGGACGGGGACATCAGGTTGTCCCGCGGGTCGTTGGCGACCATGCCCTTTGGACACCACGCCCGGGCGGCGCCCTTGGCGCAGCCAGTGTTGCACCAGGGCGATGGTGGTCGGGGTTTTGCCTGCGCCGCCCACCACCACGTTGCCCACCACCACCAAGGGCACGGGCAGGGGCTGCGGCCTGGAGGCCATGCGGTAACGCCATTCGCGCAGCCGCCACAGCGCGTGGTAGACCTGCGACAGCGGCCACAACAGGCGGGCCAGGCCGCCGCGGCGCTGCCAAGCCCTCAGCAACCCGGATTGCCAGGTGGGGTGGTCGGGCATGGCGTTGGGGGAGGGGGGGTCAGGGCCGATGGCCGACCGACGACGACTCTGCCGACGACTGGGTGGAGAAGGTGATTTGGTTCAGCCCCGTGCGGCGGGCCGCGTCCATGACGCTCACCACCGCCTGGTGGGTGGCTGATGCATCGGCCGCAATGACGATGACGGACGCCCGGTCATCCTTGGCGGCTTCCGCCAGGGCCTCGGACAATGCGGCCACGGAGGGACGATCCAGCACGGTCTTGTCCACCGAAATGCGGTTGTCCCGCCCCACTTGCACGTTGATTTCGTGGGGACGTTGACGGGTCTGCTCGGCATCGGCCACGGGCAGGTTGACTTGCAGCTCGGACAACTGGCTGTAGGAGGTGGTCAGCACCAGAAAGATGAGCACCACCAGCAGGATGTCGATGAAGGGAATGAGGTTGAGCTCGGGCTCATCCTGGTGGCCTGAACGGAAGTTCATGGCTCAGTGCCCCTTGATCAGCAGCAGGTGGCGCATCAGCCGTTCGGACGACAGCTCCATGGTGAGCAAGTAGCGGTCCACGCGAGAGCGGAAGTAGCGCCAGAACAGCAGGGTGGGGATGGCAATCATCAAGCCAAACGCGGTGTTGTACAGCGCAATGGAAATGCCACTGGCCAGCTGCATGGGGTTGGCCGTGCCTTGTCCGGCCGCGGCGCTGCCCACCTGGGCACCGAAAATTTCAATCATCCCCACCACCGTGCCCAGCAGACCCAGCAACGGGGCGGCAGAGGCAATGGTGGCCAAGGCTCCGAGGTAACGCTGAAGGTCAGCGGCCACCTCCCGGCCTTTGCCTTCCATGGTGGAGCGCAGGCTGGCTTCGTCCACCCGGGGGTTGCGAATGCACTCGCGAAAACCTTCGGCCAGGACCGCGCCCAACGCCGAGTTGGCGGCCAGTTGGTCAACAATGTCGGACGGTGGCAGGCGGTGTTCGGACACTGTCAAAGCCTCGTCCAGCAGTTTGGTGGGGGCGATGCGGCTGGTCTTGAGGCTGACAAAGCGCTCAATGACCAGGGCCAAGCCCACGATGGAACACAGGATCAGGGGCCAGATGGGCCAGCCAGCGGCTTGGATGATGGACAGCAAGGGACTCTCTCCGGGTGCATGAAGCTGCGCGGATTATGGCCCACGGCATGCCCCACCCCGGTCGAGGACATGCTCCCCATTTTCTGTGGATAACTTTGTTGAAAACCCTCAGAACAACCGCTTCAAAGCCAGCATTTGCGCGGGTTTGAACACGTTGGTTAAAAAACAGGCAAAGGTAAAACGCTTAAAAAACAATAGCTTAGGATCACGGTTCGGGCTGTATCGCCTGCTCTGCTTTCTGAACCGCCGCAAAGCCTTGGCTGTGGACAGAGCCCCTTGCCCGATGCCCGTGGCCGCACACTTTCATGCTCCTTTTTCCGTTGCACAGCCCGTTTTGAACATGAGTTTTTCCGCCCCCATGCCCCCCGACTTGTCTTCAGCCGCCTGGCCGGTGGGGACGCTGGTCCGTGCCGTGGCCGACACCCTGGCGGCCCGCTTCAATCCCGTGCGGGTGGTGGGGGAGGTGTCGTCATTCACCCGGGCTGGCAGCGGGCACTGCTATTTTTCCCTCAAGGACGATGACGCCCAGCTGCGCTGCGCCATGTTTCGCCGGGCTGCCGATACCTTGGCCCGCCTGCCCGCCGACGGCGAGCGGGTGGAGGTCACAGGGCGCTTGGACCTGTATGGCCCCCGCGGTGACCTGCAGCTGATCGTGGAGAAGCTGGTGCCCGCAGGGCAGGGCGCATTGCTGGAGCGGTTTTTGCGGCTGAAAGCCAAGCTGGAGGCGGAAGGGCTGTTCGACGACGACCGCAAACGCCCCTTGCCCCCCGTTCCGGTCTCCATCGGGGTGGTGACATCGCTGGGGGCGGCGGCGTTGCGCGATGTGTCGTCCACCTTGCAGCGGCGGGTGCCACACATCCCGGTGTCGGTGTTTCCGGCCACGGTGCAAGGGGCGGGGGCACCGGCTGAGCTGTGCGCCGCGCTGGAGGCAGCCTACCAATGCCATGCACAGACCGGCCACCCGCAGGTGTTGCTGCTGGTGCGTGGCGGCGGGTCGCTGGAAGACCTGTGGGCGTTCAATGACGAGCAACTGGTGCGCACCCTGGCGCGAGCCCCCATGCCTGTGGTGAGTGGTGTGGGCCACCAGACCGATTTCACGCTGGCGGACTTTGTGGCCGACCTTCGCGCACCCACCCCCACCGCGGCGGCAGAGCTGTGTGCCACCGACCGGGCCACGCTGCTCAACGTGGTGCAGGCGTTTGAGCAGCAGTTGCTGCGCGCGACCGAGGATGCCTTGGATCAGCGGGCTCAGCGGCTGGATCAACTGGCGCAGCGCTTGCGTCAGCCGTCCGAACTGCTGGCGCGCCAGCGGCTGCGGCTGGAAACGCTGGCGCAATCGCTGCAACACGCCGTGCACCTGAAAGCAGAGCAAAAAGTCCAATACATAAAAGCGCTAGAGCCTGTTTTTGTTGACAAAATTCAGCGCCACTTGGAAGGGCAGCACCACCGGCTGGACCGTTTGGGTGTGGCGCTGGCGGCCATGGACCCGGCGTTGGTGCTGCAACGTGGGTATGCCTGGCTCAGTGGCCCCGACGGGCAGGCGGTGACCCGCGCGGCGCAGACCGCCCCTGGGCAAGCCCTGGTGGCTCACCTTGCCGATGGTGAGGTTGATTTGCGAGTGTTGTGAAGGGCCATACCGCCTTTCCTACAATCTTTGTTTCCCTAGTTGCAGAACACCACCACGAGAGGTCCACATGGAACACACCCTTCCCCCGCTGCCGTTTGCCATTGACGCCCTGGAACCCCACTACAGCAAGGAAACGCTGGAGTTCCACCATGGCAAGCACCACAACGCCTATGTGGTCAACCTGAACAACCTGCAAAAAGGCACTGAGTTCGAAACCAAGACCCTGGAAGAGATCGTCAAGACCTCCAGCGGCGGCATCTACAACAACGCCGCGCAGATCTGGAACCACACCTTCTTCTGGAACTGCATGAAGCCCAATGGCGGTGGTGAACCCACCGGTGCGTTGGCCGCCGCCATCAACGCCAAGTGGGGCAGCTACGCCGCGTTCAAGGAAGCGTTTGTCAAGAGCGCCGTGGGCAACTTCGGCTCGGGCTGGACCTGGCTGGTCAAGAAGGCCGACGGCTCGGTGGACATCGTCAACACCGGCGCAGCAGGCACCCCGTTGACCACCGCCGACAAGGCCCTGCTGACCGTGGACGTGTGGGAACACGCCTACTACATCGACTACCGCAACCTGCGTCCCAAGTTCGTGGAAACCTTCCTGGACAAGCTGGTGAACTGGGGTTTTGCCGAAGCCAACTTCGCCTGATTCAGGCCAGTCAGGCTGATCCTTCAGTCCAAACGCCCGGGGCTTGTTCCCGGGCTTTTTTTTGCCTGCGCACGCCGGTTCTGTCCGGGTTGAGCGGGGCCGGGGCAAAAAAACTCAAATTTTTCGCTGGGAATTTCGAAATATGAAATTTCAGTTCAAAAAATGAAGTTCGGGTCAGAGCGTTGAAAGCAAAATTGCCCACGATCCATCGATTCAACTGACCGCCATCCGGCCAGGCGAATGCCTACAACGATCAACGGAGCCAACCCATGTCCAGTTCATCATCCACCATCATCTACACCCTGACCGACGAAGCCCCGCTGCTGGCCACCAGCTCTTTCCTGCCCATCGTCCGCACGTTTGCGGCGCCGGCCGGGGTGACGGTGGAGACCAGTGACATTTCGGTGGCTGGGCGCATCTTGGGTCAGTTCCCCGAGTTCCTGAGCGAAGAGCAGCGCGTTCCTGATCATCTGGCCGAGTTGGGCAAGCTGACGCTCAAGCCCGAAGCCAACATCATCAAGCTGCCCAACATCAGCGCCTCGGTGGCCCAGCTCAAGGCCGCCATCAAGGAGTTGCAAGACAAGGGCTACAAGATTCCCGACTTCCCGGAAAGCCCCAAGACCGACGAAGAAAAGGACATCCGGGCCCGCTACAACAAGTGCATCGGCAGCGCGGTGAACCCGGTGCTGCGTGAGGGCAACTCCGACCGTCGCGCCCCCAAGGCCGTGAAGGAATACGCCCGCAAGAACCCCCACAGCATGGCCGAGTGGAGCCAAGCTTCCCGCTCGCACGTGTCGCACATGCACCATGGCGACTTCTACCACGGCGAAAAGTCCTTGACCCTGGACAAGGCCCGTGATGTGAAGATGGAGCTGATCACCAAGAGCGGCAAGACCATCGTCCTGAAGCCCCTGACCAAGCTGTTGGACCGCGAAGTCATCGACAGCATGTTCATGAGCAAGAAGGCCCTGCTGGCCTTCTACGAAAAAGAGATCGAAGACGCCCGCAAAACCGGCGTGATGTTCTCGCTGCACGTCAAGGCCACCATGATGAAGGTGTCCCACCCCATCGTGTTCGGCCACTGCGTCAAGATCTTCTACAAGGAAGCGTTCGAGAAACACGCCAAGACCTTCGAAGAGCTGGGTGTGAACGTCAACAACGGCATGGTGGACCTGTACACCAAGATCGAGAACCTGCCGCAAAGCCAGCGCGACGAAATCAAGCGCGACCTGCACGCCTGCCACGAGCACCGGCCCGAGCTGGCCATGGTGGACTCTGCCAAAGGCATCACCAACTTCCACTCACCCAACGACATCATCGTGGACGCCTCCATGCCCGCCATGATCCGCAACGGCGGCAAGATGTGGGGTGCCGATGGCCGCTTGAAGGACGTGAAGGCCGTGATGCCCGAATCGACCTTTGCCCGCATCTACCAGGAGATGATCAACTTCTGCAAGTGGCACGGCGCGTTCGACCCCAAGACCATGGGCACGGTCCCCAACGTGGGCCTGATGGCCCAGCAGGCCGAGGAATACGGCTCGCACGACAAGACCTTCGAAATCAGCGAAGACGGTGTGGCCAACATCACCGACATCAACACCGGTGAAGTGCTGCTGAGCCAGGAGGTGGAAGCCGGTGACATCTGGCGCATGTGCCAGTGCAAGGACGCCGCCATCCGCGACTGGGTCAAGCTGGCCGTCAACCGCGCCCGCAACTCCGGCATGCCGGTCGTCTTCTGGCTGGACCAGTACCGCCCGCACGAGGCCCAGCTGATCACCAAGGTCAAGATGTACCTGCACGAGCACAACACCACCGGTCTGGACATCCAGATCATGAGCCAGGTGCGTGCCATGCGTTACACCCTGGAGCGCGTCATCCGCGGTCTGGACACCATCAGCGCCACTGGCAATATCCTGCGCGACTACCTGACCGACCTGTTCCCCATCATGGAACTGGGCACCAGCGCCAAGATGCTGTCCATCGTGCCCCTGATGGCCGGTGGTGGCATGTACGAAACCGGTGCCGGTGGTTCTGCGCCCAAACACGTGCAGCAGCTGGTGGAGGAAAACCACCTGCGTTGGGACTCGCTGGGCGAATTCTTGGCGCTGGCGGTGTCGCTGGAAGATTTGGGCATCAAGAACAACAACCCCCGCGCCAAGCTGCTGGCCAAGACGCTGGATGCCGCCACCGGCCAACTGCTGGACAACAACAAGAACCCCAGCCCCAAGACCGGCCAGCTGGACAACCGTGGCAGCCAGTTCTACCTGGCGCTGTACTGGGCACAAGCGCTGGCCGCGCAGACCGAGGATGCCGAACTGGCCACCAAGTTTGCGCCCCTGGCCAAGCAACTGGCCGACAACGAGCAGGCCATCGTGGCCGAGCTGGCCGCGGTGCAAGGCAAGCCCGTGGACATTGGTGGCTACTACATGCCCGACGCAGAGAAACTGGCGGCGGTGATGCGCCCCAGCGCCACGCTGAATACTGCGCTCGCCTCCATGGCCTGACTGCGACAACCAACAAAAAAGCCCGGAGACCTTTGGTCTTCGGGCTTTTTTTGTGGGCGTGACCCGTTCTGGTGCTGGTCAGTGGCGAGCTGACTCGAACGGTGGGCCACCCAGCTTGGCTCCGGCCTTGAATCCACGCTTGGCAAACCAGCCTTGGTGCATTTCCAGCACGTAACGAACCGGTTTGGTCGAGCAGTGCGAGTCCAGCGTCTGGGGCTTCATGTCTTCCAGGTTGACGATGGTGCCGTCATCGGCCACAAAGGCGGCCGTCAACGGCAGCAGGGTGTTTTTCATCCAGAAACACTGGCCCGCAGGCTGCTCAAACACAAACAACATGCCTTCGTTGGGAGCCATGTCCTGGCGGTGCATCAAGCCCACGGCCCGCTCTTCCTGGGTGGCGGCCACCTGGGCCTGAATGAGGTGCATGCCCGCCTTCAAGGTCACCCGGGGGAGGTTCTGCTGGGGTTGCCCCTGGGACCACGCGGTTCCACTGAGCGTCAACAACAAGGCGCAGCAACGGGCGATTTGACGGTACATACAAGGCAGTCAGGGTGGATCTGGGCGAGCATTGTGCGCCATTTGGGCGCGGGCTTTGTGGTGACTTTCAAGACTAGAATTTGTCGCCTCATACCCCCAGCAGCTCGCCAGGAGACCTGTTTTCATGTACCAGCACATCAAAGTACCCGCCGAAGGTCAGAAGATCACCGTCAATGCCGACATGTCGCTGAACGTGCCTGACGAGCCGATCATTCCGTACATCGAGGGTGACGGCACGGGGATGGACATCACCCCGGTGATGTTGAAGGTGGTGGACGCGGCCGTGGCCAAGGCCTACGGCGGCCAACGCAAGATCCACTGGATGGAGGTGTATGCAGGGGAAAAGTCCACCCAGGTGTATGGCCCCGACGTGTGGCTGCCTGAGGAAACCTTGCAGGCGGTGCGCGACTTTGTCGTGTCCATCAAGGGGCCGTTGACCACCCCGGTGGGCGGGGGCATCCGTTCCCTCAACGTGGCCTTGCGCCAGGAATTGGACCTGTACGTGTGCCTGCGCCCCGTGCAGTACTTTGCCGGTGTGCCCAGCCCGGTGAAGGAACCGCACAAGACCAACATGGTGATCTTCCGCGAAAACTCGGAAGACATCTATGCGGGCATCGAATACGAAGCCGAGAGTGAAAAGGCCAAGAAGCTCATCGACTTCCTGACGAACGAAATGGGTGTGCGCAAGATCCGTTTTCCCGCCACCTCGGGCATCGGCATCAAGCCGGTTTCCCGCGAAGGAACCGAGCGCCTGGTGCGCAAAGCCATTCAGTACGCCCTCGACAACGACAAGCCCAGCGTCACCATCGTGCACAAGGGCAACATCATGAAGTACACGGAAGGCAGCTTCCGCGACTGGGCCTATGGCGTGGCGTTGAAGGAGTTCGGCGCAGAACTCATCGACGGCGGGCCATGGTGCAAGGTCAAGAACCCCCGCACTGGGCGCGACATCATCATCAAGGACAGCATTGCCGACGCGTTCCTGCAGCAAATCCTGCTGCGGCCCGCCGAATACAGCGTGATCGCCACCCTCAACCTGAACGGCGACTACATTTCTGACGCCCTGGCGGCCCAGGTGGGGGGCATCGGCATTGCGCCCGGGGCCAACCTGTCCGACACCGTGGCCATGTTCGAGGCCACCCACGGCACGGCTCCCAAGTACGCGGGCAAGGACTACGTCAACCCTGGCTCGGAAATCCTGTCGGCCGAGATGATGCTGCGCCACATGGGCTGGAAGGAAGCGGCAGACCTGATCATTCGGTCCATGGAAAAGTCCATTGCGTCCAAACGGGTCACTTACGACTTTGCCCGCCTGATGGAAGGGGCTACCCAAGTGAGTTGCTCGGGTTTTGGACAGGTGATGATCGACAACATGTGACGGCGGGAAAAAGGGGCGTTCCCAGAGGGAAAACCCTTGATCTCCGTGTCTTGCAGGCCGCGGTCAACGCCCGTTGACGCGGCCTTTTTGCTTCTGCGGACGGCTTGGCCCATGAGGGCATTCTTCCGTGGATAGAATGGTTTTCATGGCCACCAAGATCCCTCGCACCACCCCCCTGCCGCCCGACGGCGGGAGCTCGGATTCTGCGGTGCTGGAGCGCCAGACGTTGCGCACCCAGCCGCCGCGCATGCACCATGTGGTGCTGCTCAACGACGATTTCACGCCCATGGAGTTTGTGGTGCTGGTCCTGCAGGAGTTTTTCAACAAGGACCGGGAATCTGCCACCCAGATCATGCTCAAAATCCACCTGGAAGGGCGGGGTGTCTGCGGGGTGTTTCCCAAGGACATTGCGGCCACCAAGGTCGAACAAGTGTTGGATGCCGCCCGTCAGGCGGGTCACCCCTTGCAATGCATGCACGAGCCGATTGAATAAGTGTTTTTTGTCCCCACCATCGAGTTCCCCCTGTTTGAAGACTTCCAGTCTCCATCCCATCCACCGAGGAAAAGCCCATGATTGCCCAGGAACTTGAAGTCAGCTTGCACATGGCCTTTGTCGAGGCCCGTCAACAACGCCACGAATTCATCACGGTCGAGCACCTGCTGCTGGCCCTGCTCGACAACCCCAGCGCCGCGGAAGTGCTGCGGGCCTGCTCGGCCAACATCGACGACCTGCGCAAGTCGCTCACCACCTTCATCAAGGACAACACGCCGCAGGTGGCGGGCACGGACGAGGTGGACACCCAACCCACCTTGGGTTTCCAGCGCGTGATCCAGCGCGCCATCATGCATGTGCAGTCCACCGGCAACGGCAAGAAGGAAGTGACCGGTGCCAACGTGCTGGTGGCCATTTTTGGCGAGAAGGACTCCCACGCCGTGTACTACCTGCACCAGCAGGGCGTGACGCGCCTGGACGTGGTCAACTTCATTGCCCACGGCATCCGCAAGTCCGACCCACCCGAGCCCACCAAGTCGGCGGACAACGCCCCCGAGGCCGAAGAGCAGGGTGAAAAAGCCAATGAAAAGGCCTCACCGCTGGAGCAGTTCACCCAGAACCTGAACCAGGCCGCCAAGGACGGCAAGATCGACCCACTCATCGGGCGCGATTACGAGGTGGAGCGTGTCATCCAGATTTTGTGCCGTCGCCGCAAGAACAACCCGTTGCTGGTGGGTGAGGCTGGCGTGGGCAAAACCGCCATTGCCGAGGGGCTGGCCTGGCGCATCACCCAGGGAACGGTTCCCGATGTGCTGGCCGAGGCCAATGTGTACGCCCTGGACATGGGCGCGTTGCTGGCGGGCACCAAGTACCGCGGTGATTTCGAGCAGCGCCTCAAAGGCGTGCTCAAGACCTTGAAGGACAAGCCCCACGCCATCCTGTTCATCGACGAAATCCACACCCTCATTGGCGCGGGAGCGGCTTCGGGCGGGACGCTGGATGCCTCCAACCTGCTCAAGCCCGCCTTGTCCAGCGGGGCGCTCAAGTGCATCGGGGCCACCACCTTCACCGAGTACCGTGGCATTTTCGAGAAGGACGCTGCGCTGTCCCGCCGCTTC